>JBAYPC010000206.1:0-5572 GCA_041677905.1 Alkalispirochaeta sp.
CTTCCGGCGGGTAGGCACCAATAAGATGAATGGGGAACGTGTATCCGCAGTACCCACCATAAGGATCGTCCGAGAGAGGGCCGATCACGGCAATAGTACCGGTATCTTTCAGGGGCAATACACCGTCGTTTTTCAACAGCACCAGGGACTCAGCCGCTGTTTCCCGGGCCACGGCGCGGTGCTCAGGGGTGTTAAGAACTATGGCGTCGGTGGCAATGTAGGGATTATCGAAGATGCCCAGCCGAAATTTCTCCCGAAGGCCGCGTAAAACCGCTGTATTCAAGTCATCCATTTCCAGAAGACCTTCGTCCAAAGCTTCTTTCACCCCAGTGGCAAAACTTGTAAAACTTGGTAACTCCACGTCCATTCCCGCCTTGATCGCCAAGGCAGTCGCTTCAGCCATGTTCCGAGCCACCCGGTGATCCAGGTATAACTGACTCACTGCCTCGTAATCCGCCACAACCAACCCGTCAAATCCCCAACGCGTACGCAATAATTCGTTGATCAGAAAGGAAGAGGCCGAGCAAGGCTCACCGTCCAAATCATGATAGGCAGGCATAACCGCCCCGACATCCACATTTCGGACGACCATTTCAAAGGGCAGACCGAAGACATCGTTCAATTCGCGCTTACCGATTCGGACTGGTGCGTGGTTCCGGCCTCCTTCTCCAAAAGAATGACCTAGGTAGTGCTTCAAGGTTGCCAGTATCCGCCGATCATCTCCCTGTAATCCCCGGACAAAAGCGGCGGTAATACAGCCAACCAGATAGGGATCTTCCCCGGGACTCTCGTCGGTTCGCCCCCAGCGGACGTCCCTACTCACATCCAACACCGGTGCCAGGCCCAGACGCCCTCCAAGCGAATACAGCTCATCACCGATAATACGCGCAGCCGTGTGGATCACGTCCGGATTCCAGGTAGCCCCGTAGTTGATAGCAGAGGGAAACTGGGTTGCCCCTTTTGCCATCACACCGGTCAGACACTCTTCATGCAGCAGAGCCGGTATACCCAATCTGGTGCGTTCCACCAAAAAACGCTGCAGCCGGTTGACTCCTTCTGCGCCATCCCGGGGGTCTATAGGACGGGTGCCAAAAGGACGGGTGAGGTGCCCCAGACCATGTTTCAGGAGGGTATCCGCAACTCCCGGAGTGTCGCCGCCGGAGTCAACTATACTCTTGACGGTAAAAGACCCGTCCGGCGCAATAGAAAGCCATGCCGAATGGAGCTGGGCAACTTTCTCGTCCACCGACATCTGTCGGAGAAGGTCTACTGCGCGTTTCGTGCAATCGTTCTTAGTACGGATTTCTGTTATCTGGGTACCCATGCATTCATCCTTTCACGGCTCCACCGGTAAGTCCGGCGACAATGTATTTCTGGGCATAGATAAAAAAGACAACCGCCGGGATCAACGCCAGTGTCACGTAGCCCAACACCAGGTTCCACCTGGTCATGTGCTGGCCCATAAAGTCCATAACGCCCAGTGGGAGGGTGTATTTGTTCCGGTCGTTAAAAACCAGAAGAGGTAAAAAGAAGTTGTTCCAACTTGCCACCAGCGTGATGACACCGGTAGTAGCCAGAATCGGCGTCGACAGCGGTAGAACCATGTAGAGGAAAAATCCGATATGCCCATGGCCATCTATAGAACAGGCATCCTCCAGGTCCTGAGGAATTGCCCGAAAAAAAGCGTACATCAGCAAAACCTGAATAGGTATCTGAAAGGCCGCTTGCGGCAAAGCGACTCCGAGATAGGTGTTCATCAGCCCCAGATCACGTATCTGCAGAAACAGCGGTAGCATAGCAACGGCGATAGGGAACAGAAGGCCCAACAAAAAATAGGTCAACACCTGACCATTCAGATAAAAATTGATCCTGGAGAGTGCAAAAGCGGCAGCGGCACAGATGACAATCCCTATGCCGACAGTGAGCACCGATATCCACACAGAATTGAAAAGAGCACTCCAGAAAAAACCAACCCTGCCGGACAAAAGGTCGATGTACTGATCCGGTAAAAGCGGAAAGGAAATGCCGAACGGGTTTGACATCAGTTGGCCCATAGACTTGAACCCACCCAACACTGCAACGTATAGCGGAATGAGAACCAACAGCGCAACAAGCAGTGAGAGACTGTACTTAAAGACCAGCACCTGTCGTCTATGTGTTTTTTTTATGACCATACCTACGCTCCAAATGATCTCAGGTTGCCGCCCGCACCAGAAATCGCTGGTAAACAACACTGAAAGAGAGACAGATCAGGAATATTGTCACCGCTACGGCACTGCCGTATCCAATTGAATAGCGTTCCAGACCAAATTTGTACATATATGTAACCATTGTCTCCGACGAGTTAACCGGCCCACCGCGCCCCATTGCCCAGATAATGTCGAATACCTGCAGTGAACCTATTATGGAGAAAAACACCGAGATCATAATCGTTGGTATTATCAGTGGCAAAACAATACGTGTGATAACCTGAAAATCACTCGCACCATCAATCCGGGCAGCATCGTAAAGTTCTTCAGAGATACCCTGAAGACCGGCAATGTAGATAGTCATGTGCAAACCGAAATACTTCCAGAGGATAACGACCAGAATTGCCCATAAAACGGTATCCGGATCGGCAAGCAAAGCGAGCGGCTCCGCTTCCGGACGAAAGATGTGTATGACGTAGTTTATAAGTCCGTATCGAGGATGATAGATAAACTGCCACAACACGCCGGTAATAATTTCCGACATAACAAATGGTAGAAAAAAGACCGTGCGAAAGAGAACGGCCAAACGAAAATCGCTTTTATGTACGATGAGGGCCAGCACCATTGCCATCGGCAACTGCACCAACAGGGAAAATACCATGATGATAAAACTGTTCCGCAACGCCTTGAGAAAGACGGCGTCTCCAAACAGCCGGACAAAATTCTGCAGACCGCGAAAATCGGTCAGTGCCCCAAAACCATTCCAACGGTACAGGCTGTATACCATGGCCTGCAAAACCGGATAAACAACAAAAAGAGTATACACAACCAATGCAGGCAACAGCAGAATTACCACAGTACTCACAGTCTGCCGGCGCAGTCTCATCGTTTTTGTTGCGTTCATTTGCGCCTCCAGGAAAGGAAAGTACCCGGTACCATTAGCTGAACGGCAGTCCGGGTACGTCCACACAGCGTACACTCACACAGCGGCCTTGATCTAGTGATTCAGCCGCAGATCAATCAGTTTTGATGATCCAGCCAGGCGTCCTGGACCGTCCGGGCCGCCTTTTCCGGCGACATTTTGTCGGCCAGTATGGCCTGAACCGCATCGTTGATTACGCCACCAACGGCCGGTGGAAAGAACTGGTCCAAGTACAACTGGAAGTACTGCGCCTGGGCAACAACCTCGGCAACCTGCCGCATCAAGGGATCTTCAATACCCGCCTCGGCACCGATAACGGTGGGGATTGCCCGTCCTGTCCGTGCCAGAGCTGTGTTGTTTTTCTTGTTGACCATGAACTTCATGAACTCGATCGCTTCCGCCGGGGCGTCACGGCCGATCTCAAAACCATTACCCCCACCGAGTACGTCTGTACCGGCACCGGGTCCGCCTTCAACCAGAGGAAAAGGTGCAACCGCCAGGGCGTTGCCAATCCCCCCATCCAGCGAGGCGTCAGCTTGTACATAAGGGGCCCACTGCCCCATCAGCTCCATCGCCGCTTCGCGATTTCCTACAAGAGCCGCCTGATCAGATTGGGTTGCTCCCAAAAAACCTGTCTGGAATGCACCAGCATCGCGCAGATCCAGAAGCAGCTCTCCGGCCTGGACAAAGGGCTTGTCGGTAAAACTACCTGTTCCTGCAAGTACACCATCAATAGCGGCTTTTCCTCCCATACGCATGGCAAGATAGGTCCAGTAAAAATGGGCAGGCCACTTATCCGCTCCGGCCAGAGCCATGGGAATGTAACCCGCATCACGGACGTCTCGGACCATCTGCAGCAAGTCACTCCAGGTTGCGGGAAACTTGTCCCAGCCCGCTTCAGCCAGGATCTCCGTGTTGTACCAGAAGGTAACAGCACCAAGGTCATAGGGTACACCGTACTGCCGGCCCTGATAGGCATAGACACCAAGAGCCCCTTCTGGAATGGTATCACCAAACGCACTACCCTGGACGTCCTTGGTGATATCCATTGCCAGACCTGCTTTTGCGTGTTCAACCAGGACGCCGCCGCCCCAGCTGCGGTAGATATCCGGCGGATCACCAGCCTGCATCATTGCAGTAAGCCGACTCTTGAACGCTTCGTTTTCAAGAACGGTGATCTCGATTCTCACTCCCGGATTCTGCGCCATGAACTCATCGGCCAGATCCTGCCAGTACGGTTGCGCCTCCTGAGCCGTATCGATATGCCAGAACTGGATGACAACCCCCTTATCGGTGACGTCCTTTTTCCCGGCTGCCAACGCGACGCCGATAACACTCACCATCAGGATCGCGACCAGAAGATTGCATAATAATCGTTTCATAGAGCACCTCCTCAATTTTATATATCTATTGCAACACGACCTTTCGAATACAGATAGAGGACAAACGGACAGTTATGGTATAGGACGTTTTACCTATCTTATCCTCAGTCTACCGTTCTCGACTCTGCACCCACTTGATGGCAAATCGGCGAAGTCTGTTGGCATCTTGTATCTGCAGTTTTTGTTTCAGTTTTTCCCGGTGGGCGTTTACCGTCTTGACCGAAATGTGGAGCATCGCGGCAATCTCGGAGGCGCCGTAGCCCTGACCGATCATCACCATGATTTCCACCTCCCGGACGGTCAGCAGTTCGATGGGCAGGATATCCGTCTTTCCGCTCTGAGAAAACATCGCATCGATGAACCGTTCCCGCATCGCCGAAGACAGGTAAATACGGCCGTCAATGACGGTCTGAATGGCATCCATAACCACAGACGCTGCCTCATGCTTCATGACATACCCTCGTGCTCCCGCCTTGAGAGCGCTGGACGCATAGACTGCCTCATCGTACATGGAGATAACCAGCTGCTGCATCGCCGGATAGAGAGACTGAAACGTCTGAACCAGGTCAAATCCACTTTTGCCGTTCAGGGATATATCGACCAGAGCGATATCCGGTTCACGCTCCCTTGCGATTTCCAACGCGTCTTCAATCCCGCCGGCCTCCCAGCATGTCTGATAAAATGGATTCTTTCGTATCAGTGCAGCCAGACCTTGCCGGAAAATGGGATGGTCATCCACCACCATAAAGGTGACAGTACGGTTCATCTTGCATCTCCCTCCCAGACGGGAATAACACAGCGAATTCGCGTTCCCGGTTTACTGTTTTCCATGGTAAGTGTAGCCTTGATAATCCCGGCGCGGTACCGCATGGTGCGAAACCCAAGACCGCTGGTCTCTTCATCCTCAGGCAACCCTCTGCCATCGTCCCGAACCTCAGCGACCATTGCACCGTAATTATCTCTGCTCCCGGTAGCACCCGCGCGGTACAGAGAAATGGTTATTGTCTCTGCCCCGGAATGCTGAATGGCGTTGGCCAGTGCCTCTTGGATAATCCGGTAGACCTGCAGTGCCGTATCGA
>JBAYPC010000207.1:0-5572 GCA_041677905.1 Alkalispirochaeta sp.
ACCAGATCAACCTTCCAGTCCCCTGATGCCTCACACACCTCCATCGCCCCGTATATATCCCCACCGTCTATAGCCAGGTCGATATCAAATTCGGGGTTGGCAGGAATGTCCTCAAGAAGAGATCCAAACAGGTATACCCGCCGGACCCCCGGCACCGCTTCGACGATCTGGACTCCCGCTTCTACCTCGGCCTGGGCGTAACATCTTAACCCTTCCCCTGAAGCCTTATGTAAGCTCCCTCATTTAATCTTCCAGGAAGCGTTTCCACAAACCGCCGTATTTCATCGCGAACACGCCGGTAGTGCGAAAGAGCCTCCTCTTCCGTCGCCGCACCTTCTGCCAATTTCGGAGGATCATCAAAACTGACATGAAACCGCCTTACCTTTCCGTAAAAAACCGGACAGCTCTCATTTGCAGCGTCGCAGACGGTAATAACCCAGTCAAACTGAACGTTTTTTACCTCATCAAGGTGTTTTGAACGGTGATTGCCAATATCAACGCCCGATTCAGCCATCACCCGCACCGCATTCCTGTTGAGACCGTGCGTCTCGATGCCCGCCGAGTACGGCTCAACAACGTCACCTTTTAGAAAACGGGCCCACCCTTCGGCCATTTGACTTCGACAGGAGTTCCCAGTGCAAAGAAAAAGTACTTTGAGTTTTTCAGCCATACCATTTTCCTCTCTATTTTTTTTGATTGAACTTCGTTCCGCTGCCGGCGAGCCGGAGCCCGCCTGTCTCCTACCCTTCACCGCCGCTCCACCCGATTCGTTCCCTTCGGGTGTTTTTATTACATTGAACATGAGGAGGGAACGATGAACACTACAAACAGACGGCGCCGATTCAGTCAAGCTCATTTCGCGCAGAAACTCCGGGTTCCGGAAGGAATCACGTACGTCGACGGCAGCACGATAGAAGATATCTCAGCCTCCCTTCGGGAAGGCCTGGCCGTCTTTGGCCAGGGGTGCGACGGAAAAGTCTTCGTATGGCCTTCAAAAGACGGGTATGAAGCGGACCACTTCTTCTTTGGGCCGCCGACGGCACACCACTTTGATTCGGTAGAGGCCGCCGCCGACTTCGCTGCCGGCCTGTGCGAATAAGGTAAAGCGAAAGATACACAGCAATCGGGGTGGCCCAGTGGGGTGAGAAAAAGACTGGGCAGAACGTAGTTCAATATCGATTGACTGCCGTTTGATGGCAGCAAGACGGACCGGTAGTCCGACAGAGACGGGTCTGTAGTGGATGCAGGCGTCAGGCGATATCTGGGTCTTCGGACAGAAACTTCTCGATGACGTTGAACTCGTGCCGGAAATAGAGAAAGGCCACAACGGTGATCATGGTTATCGTCAGTCCGAGATTTGCCGACAGCTGACTGTCGATTGTGACGAAATACGCCAGCGACCGGGATCCATTGTTGAACACGGCGTGGACGAGAGACGTCACCCACATGCTTCCGGATTTGGCATAGACGTACGCGAAGAAGACGAAGGTGCAGATTGACCCGATTCCCAACACAATGCCATTGCAGAGGTGCTGCCACGGCGCGAAGTCTACCGTGTCGGGAGTGATGAGCATCAAGGGAATGTGCCATGCAAACCAGATGAGTCCACCTATTATGAAACCGGCTACCGGCCGGGAGATCGGGGATCCGGTCGTCCATGTACCGGGCCCACTCCTCCACCGATCCGGGGGCGGGGTGGGTGGATTTCTGGGTAGTCATGAGAAAAACCGCCGCGCCGACGGCAACCAGCAAGGTGATGCCGGTCAGGAGGAAGTTCCGGGGTCGTCCTGTTTCGCTATATCGTTTCATGGATTTTTCTCCAAACGGCTCAAAAAGCTTCCCTCACCAGAAAATAGATATGGATTTCCCCTTCCTCACTAAAACCGGCGTCGAGTCGGGCGGTTATGTGATTTTCCCGGTCAACGACTATTCGGATCCCGCCGCCTCCAGCTGCATGCCAAGCTGTGTCAGGCAGGTCCGGAACGCGGGGAGCGACACTCCCGGCGCTGATGAAGGCGGCCCCTTCAAATCGCCGGAAGAGGGGAAATCGAAGTTCTCCCTGAATCGCAACAGCAGCGTTGTCGCTAAACCGGCCCCTGGGCAAACCGCGGAGGATCTCGCTGCCTCCCAGATCCGGGAGAGACTGAAACGGCACGTCTCCCGCGGTGGCTTCCAGCTGGGCCTGCATCGCAAGGACAGTGCTGTGAAAGAACGGCATATACCTCCGGTAGTCGGCATCAAAAGACCAGTACCGACCGGAGTCGGCGGTAACGGGAGGATAGAAAAGGGCCCGAGACGCAAACAGGCTCCCTCGACGAGGGTAGAACGGGGAATCCCGGTCGTCCAGGGCGACGCCCCATCCAAATCCTGCTTCAAAGCTTCCCTCGCTGCCGTAAAGCCGACCCGAATCCAGAAGGCCGGCTTCTTCCGTTTCCAGGATATCGACGGAGCAGAAGCGGAACGCCGGTCCGGTATACCAGTCTTTTCCCAGGCGCCGCAGAAATTCGATTTCGAGAAATACCTCCTGTGGGGTGTATGCCTCGGCGGAATCATCGGGGGAGGAGGATCCGGTGTCCCACACCACAGAGGGGAATCGGCCAGCCTCGGTGATTCCTTTGATTGCGTACATGCCGTTCCGGAAGGAGATATCAGCCATCACACCCACCGAGTATTGCCTATTCATGGTGCCCGTACCGTAAACGGTTATCTGTTGGCCGTTGATAAGTGCCAGCGTATAGATACCCAGTCCGTATCCTGTTTCGGGGATGTAAAAGGGTGCGGCCACCGGGACAACTGAGGTTCCGGTCTCGGCTGTCAAGAGAGAACTTCCCGTGAGAAAAAAGAAGAGGACTATGGGAACTACTCGGATCCTTCGGGTTATGGTCACCGTCACGTTGGTTGTGGATATATTCCCCTCCTACTCCAGAAACTTACGGTAGACTATCTTTTGTGCAGGTACATCGTAGATCTCCATGATCGGACCGGAATCGGGAAACTTGTTTTCGGTGATATACCGGTTGAGAGCTGGGTACACTCGCATGATTCCGAGAATTACCGAGAGTTTTCCCCTGAAGGGGAACTCGGTGACGACGGCCTCCCGGGGTTCAATAGTCTTTACCTGAAAATCTGTTCCGAGTTTTTCTACCGCCCCCTCCGGTGACTCGTCGAGAATGCAACCGGCGTCGTAACTGAGTCTATCGGTGGGAATGCTCTTCGGATTATCGTAGAAAATACCGAATCCGCGGTAAGTTTTAATCGACGCCGCTTCGATGAGTCTCTCATAGATCGAGTCCATCAACTCTCCGCTTTTCCGATAGTCTCCCCGTCCTTCCTGGTAGACCACCGTCTCCCCGCCGGCCGGCACTTTCTCGAAGCGGATGGGCGAAAACCCTCCGTAGTAAAGCAGAAGCAGTACTACTACCATCACAAGTGCGGCCGGACCGCCAAAAAGAAAAATCTTCATCATTACCCCCTTACAATTGGTCATTGTATGGCGACGATACACTGGTGCCCGGATTCGGGGCTTTTCAAATCTTGCTTTGTTGGTATTCACCGATTAATCGGTCGAACCGGCAGCAGAAGCTCGGCCCGATGAAAGTCGGTTTTCTCCGATGAGAGAGGCAGGTAATACTCCATGTGGGGCCGGTTTTCGGGAATCCAGTTGCTCCCAACAAGCCAGTTTGAAAACACCCTATCCCAGGCCGGCCAAAAATGTTCTGCAGTACCGACGAAGGAGAAACTCGCATATCTTCCGCCGGGAAGCGGCCTGTACCTGAACGGCGACTCGAAATCCGCGATCTTTTCAGGTGGAATAACCAGACAGGCGTCGTAGCGGCACCTGTGAGGCGGCGTACAGTCGGGATCATCGTAACCGATACCGATGGTTCTGCTGTCGGCCTCGACGATCCGCCGATCCGCGGCGTAGTGGAGAAGCTCGTGATACATCTTCCGTATCCTCTCCGGACGGTACCCGTCGCATGTGCGCAGGTAGAGCACATTGAGTATCGGCAGATTTATGATCCCGGAAAACTCGAGTTGGGAGGGATCTTTTTGCCGTCCGCCGTCTTGTTTGCCGGGTGTTTCCGGTGTTTCCTGTGTTTCCGGTGTTTCCGGTGTTTCCTGTGTTTCCTGTGTTTCCTGTGTTTCCGCGTGTTGCAAGGGTCTCGCGACAAACTTTGAGGGAGAAACACCGAAACGGGAGTGGAAATCCCTCGAGAAATTTGCACTTGAGCTGTAACCAAGTAAGTAGGCGATCTCGGTGACTGATTGTATTTTTTGTTTCAGGAGTCGGGCCGCCTTTTCGAGGCGGACCCGTCGTACATAGTCGTTGAGTGATTCGTTGATTACCGTTTTGAAGACGCGGTGGAAGTGGAACTCGGAAAAGCAGGCTATCCCGGCGAGGAGGTCCAGGGTCAGCTTCTCGTCTATGTGCTCTTCGATATAGTCGATAACGGCGTTTACCCGCCGCTGATAATCCGGGTGAATTTTCATCTCATTCTACGTCCTGTTTTGGCTTTCAACGTACTCCTCTAGAGCGTCCCGAGTCGTCACCCATTCTTTATTCAGTTTTATCGCCGATAATTTTCCTTTGCGTGCGAGCAAGGATAGGTACTCCTGTGAGTAATCACAGTACTTTGATGCTTCTCTCAAACTGATGAACCCCTGTTTTTCGCTGGTATTGGGGCGAATGCTGTTCAAATAGATTATGAGCGTTCTTTCAATTGAACGGCCGATAAAGTTTTCAAAGGGCTCTTCATTTCCGGCGTTCGCCTCATTCAACACGCGATAGTACCGTTTTCGGTCCACCTTCAAAATTACCGCCGGGGGATAGCCATGTGTCATTAAAATCAGGTTCATCAACAGGCGCGCAACTCGCCCATTTCCATCGATAAATGGATGTATGCATACAAATTTATAGTGAAATTTCGCGGCGAGGATTGCCGGCGGTATGGTATGTTTGTTTTCGTAATACCAGGAAAGCAATTGATCCATTTTGGTCGGTACTTTAATTGCCTGTGGCGGAATCAACCGTGCGCCAACAATTCGGACATTTGTTCGACGATATGCACCGGCTTCAAGATCATCTATGCCTTTAAGGATGATTCTATGGCACTCAAGAATGACCGCTTCGCCCATCTCCTCTTTCTGGTCGATGACCCTCTTTAAAAACTCTATTCCATCCTTGTGATTTATCGCTTCAAGATGCTCATGAACAGACTTTCCACCAATGGTAATACCCTGTTTTAAGACCACTTCAGTCTCATGGAGAGAAAGGGTATTGCCTTCTATGGCGTTCGAGTTGTACGTCCATTCCAGGGCGAGCTGTTCTTGAAGTTTCCGGGCAATTGAGGGATTCAGTGGTCGGTTCTTGTCCAGTTCTCGTTTCTTGCCCTCAATGCTCGCAAGGAGTTTCTTATCCATATCGGCTACACCTCATTATAGCGTAACCGATATCATATTGCCTTTTCATCAAAAATGAAATATAACGATGAACATCGAAAACGATACAGGTGTTACGATCATTGAATATCACTGCGCGGATTGACGAGCTCGTATGGCACCTTCGGGGCCA
>JBAYPC010000208.1:0-5548 GCA_041677905.1 Alkalispirochaeta sp.
CACCCTGGCTGTTGACCGCACAAATGAGCTTGTATCGTCTATGGCCAGCCCTTTTGACCCGTCGGTTATCAGTCTCATCGCACAGATCATCCGTGCAGGACACGACAACGGATGTCATGTGGCGATGTGCGGCGAAATGGCCGGGGACCTGTTGGCGTTGCCACTGCTCCTTGGATTAGGGCTGGACGAGTTCAGCATAGCCGGTAGCCGAATTCCTGAAGTGAAGTCTGCGTTGCGCCGCTTGTCTCGTGAAGCAGTTGCCGACACGGCGAGGCGTTGCCTTTCATGCGCTGCCGCCAGGGAAGTTGAAGCCCTCCTGACACCGTTGATTTCCGAAGGCCCGGTACGCTGACATGACACTGCGCAACGTCGTCGCCCACGACTATCTTGTGTCCGCTTTTCTTCTATCGCCTTTTGCCTTGTGGGCGGCAGTCATCATCCGAAATATCGGGGGACACGATATCGCCATATGGGTTGGTATTGCCCTGGCAGGTACGGTCGTCCTCTGTACACTTGGTCTGAAACGGGGCTTTGCCGTCTTGAACATACTTCGGAATGGTACTGAGACAGTTGGAACCATAGTTGCAGTCATGATTCAAGGACAACGGGGGCGCATCGAGTTTACCTTTCTCCATGCGGAAGAGAAGATCACTGTTAACCTGGCCGTGCGTAAATGTACCGTACTAAAGGAAATGAAACAGGGGACCCGGGTCAGGGTACGCTACGATAACAACCGCCCTGCCCTTGCTGTTTTGCCGGTCGTTTTTGAGGAAAAGTAGCACATCACCGGTCATCGTCGTCCAGGGCGCCGATCTTGTAGGCCAGAGACCAGGTACCGGGTTCGACGGCGGTGTTCTCGCCCACCGATTCGATTCGCTTGATACCGCGCCCGTCAACAACCAACCGGTAGCGGTTCAGTATTTTTTCGTCCAGGTGGTCGTATTCAACGATCAGGTTCATGTGGTAGACCCGTTTCACAACCCGCGGTTTGATCGTCTTGTGTGCTGCGTCAACGGGAACAATTCCATACTGAGCACCCAGGTTCTGAAGAAATGGACGCAGATTGATAACGTTGATATCGGCCACAGCATCCACCCGGGTGTGCAGGTTGGCAATTGTCCGGGCACTCAGAGAGATGTGCTTCTCGTATGAAAGAATGTGTTCATTGTCTTCGGCAAAGAGGATCTTCTCAAAGTAGCCCCGATTGCGAGTTTGCCGGAGTTCATCATCGAGTTTTTTTTCCAACCGATACCCGACCCGCTCCCGCAAATGGGCAATACGCCGCCGTTTACGCCCGTCACGGATCACCGTCTTTCGTACGGTAAAGCGGGCCCCCATGGTTTTGAACAGTGCATCCCGGAAAAAATCTTTCAACCGGTCCTTTAGCATGTAGCCGACCACCAGCACGACAAAAAGGGTTGTTGTGAGACTCCCGTACCGGTGCTGACCAAAAAAAGCGATCGATGTTGCCACGACCATCGCAATTCCCGCCGCTAGGGCGTAGGTCATGTGTTCGGTCCGTTTTAACGTGTCCGTCCGCTGTACTTCAAAAAAAAGGGCCTCCGTGACGTACTTCTTCAGCATTTTTTCACGGTACACGTACTCTTCCAGCTCGGCGTCGGACTGATTAGGTTTGGGGACACTGGGATAGCCCCGGGAACGGCGATAGCTGATCTCCCGACGTATAGTTTTGACGATCCGTTGGTCCAGCGTCGAGTCACCGTCGGGTCCGATCTTTTCGTTCAGCAGGAGAATAAAGTACCGACCGATAAGGAGGGACAGGTGTTCGTCTATCATGTCGGTATGGTGAATCAGAGTTTCATCCGTGGTCCGCGCAACCACTTCGTCCCGGATTCTGCGGAAACGTTTGGGTATCTGATGCAGCTCTTTGATTGAACTTTCGGTCCCTTCGGCGGGGTGGTCCCGCAGATACTGGGTGTAGTCCCGCAGCAGCGACTTGTAGACACAGCCCAGCAGTTTCGATTCGTAGATAAACTGACGCTTATCCAGACCCTCGCTCGATCGATCCTCTCCGAACACGTTCCTCTCCAGCCGGGCCAGAGGTGACCAGTCCGAATCGGGGTCCAGAAGCTCCTGAACGGTAAATCGCGGAGTGTCAAACCGCAGGTACATCCGCAACTGCCTGAGAAAAAGCTGCCTTTCATACAACGACGGCGAAATGCCGAAAACGGTCGGAAAAAAGAAATGAAACTTGACGGCGTAGCTGTTGCGTATACCGGAACTGCGCTTGATCCGATAACGGGTCTTGATTTCAATTGAGAAGCGGTCTCGTTGTTTCAGTCGAATTCCTTCCACATCTATATCCTTAAGCCCACCCACCCGGTATGATTCCGGCTTTGATACTTCTGAAGTGTTCCGGGCGGGAAACAACTACCGGTTCTTTGAGAAGGTGAGTGTCGTCATCGTAATCTTTGTAGTGGTACTTTGTGAACAACCGTTCCGAATCCAGCCCGCGAAGCTCAAATCCGACACTTTGCAGGATCGGCCACGCACCGGCAAAATCCCAGATATGGTCGTTGAGAATCGTGCCCACACCGCGTCGCACCAGGGGCCAACAGGAGTTGAGAGCAACACAGGCCGTCACCAGACTGGTGCATACATCGTAACGCCATTGATAGTGGCGCACAAAACTATTTGCAAAGAGCATAACCGAGTTCATGTCCAGCACATGAGCATCCAGTACCAGAGGTCGACGTTCGGCATTCCCCCGAAATGCACCGGTAGTGATGGTTGCCTTCCGACCGTCAAAACAAAACAACTCATCCAGAGCCGGAAAGACAACTACCCCCATCCACGGTTCCCGGTTTCTAAAAACACCAATTGAAACACCAAACAGCGGCATGTTGTGAAAGTAGTTTCGCGTTCCATCAATTGGATCGATAAACAGCGTAATCTCATCGTCTGTTCCTGGATAATCTGCTCTTAGAGACGACAGATTCTGCAAGTTCTCCTCAGACACAATAGAGCTTTCCGGTACGACTTTAGACAATCGCGTAAAAGCGAGTTCCGACAACCGTAAGTCCACCTGCGTCACATAGCTCGCGTCCGCTTTTTCGGTGGCGGAGAGATTCGCCTGCTCGGTGAGGGCAATTCCACTCGCCTCCCCGGCAAACGCCAGGATAGTCTCAATCAGTTCTTGCTGCATTACTTGTCTCCTCTTTTGTGGTGTCCCCCTGCTCTTCACCCGTCGGTGGATACCAAATTATCGTTCGGGTCACAACAGCGTCGGTAGTAACGGAAAACTCTGAGGATCCGGGCGGATCCTCAGCAAGCTCCAGGTATTTGCCATAAGGTTCAAATTGCGCGGCGAGTGCCGGCGCTGAAAAAACAGGGACACCACAAAAGGTGAATTTAGCTGCGTGGTGGATGTGGCCATGGACAAAGCAAATGACCTTGAAGCGACGAACGATTTTTTCAAGGTGGTGTGTATCCTCCAAGGCGTATGGGTTTAACCACGAACTTTCCATGGGACAGATATGGTGGTGCAAGAAGATCACCACCGGAACATCCGACTTACCTGGTTCCGACGAATCTGCTGAATCCAGCATTTTAATTGCCTGCTGCCCCTGAACCTCGCCAATCGTCCCCGACGAGCTGTCGAACCCCAAAAACCGTATACCATTCACGGTTCGAAGCCATGGATATTCATTTGGCGCCGCCCCCACCCTTTTAGCCATAATCGCCGGATCATCGTGGTTTCCCGGTATGTGCCACACAGGTACGGGGCTTTTACTGATTACCGATTCATACACATCGTATGACGCCTCTGTAGCCGGACGGGAGATCAAGTCTCCGGTATGTATGACAAAGTCCAACGTCGGGTCGATCCTTTCGACTGCGGTTCTCAGTGCTTCGATCGTATCAACTCCCCGGAAATACCGGCTGACGGACTGCACGTGGGAGTCGGAAATCTGAAGGAATCGGACGGGCGGCCCGGGCGTCTGGGCATCGCCCATTTACTCATTCCCGCCGGGCCGAAAGATATGTGCTCCAAGAACAGTCAGGTACACCGTATCGTTGTACGAGTAATCGACAGTATCGCTGGTTTCTACAAATAGCACCCCGGCGACGGTCTCAATTTCGTACATGACCGCTCCGCCAAGGTAGGTTGACGCAAGAACCGTGCCTTCAATGGTTCCGGGAGCCCCTTTATCGGAAACATCGATGTCCTTGTACCGGACAACCACTTCAACTTCGGCCGACACCTGTAGGTCTACCGCGTTAAACTCGCCAATGGTAATCGGATCGGAAAGACCCGATACGGCAACGACGCATTTGGTCTCGTCTATATCAGCAAGACTTCCCCGAAGGAAATTGCTCCGTCCAATAAAGCGGGCACTAAACAAATTGGAAGGTTTATGGTAGATCTGCCGGGGCTCAGCTATCTGTTGAGGTACACCGGCGCTCATCAGAACAATACGGTCGGAAACGGCCATTGCCTCGTCCTGATCATGAGTCACATAGATAATAGTCTGGTTAAACTTCCGCTGCACATCTTTCAGTTCAAACCGCATCTTATCCCGGAGCTTGGCGTCCAGATTGGAGAGGGGCTCATCAAGAAGCAGAACATCGGGCTCCATAACCAGCGCCCGTCCAAGGGCTACCCGCTGTTGTTGCCCACCGGACAACTCCGACGGATTTTTCCGTTCTTGCCCTTTCAGGTTCAGAAGAGATACCACCCGATCTACCTGTTCGGCGACCTGATCTGTAGAGTGATTCCGGACTTTAAGGGGATAGGCGATATTGTCAAAGACGTTCATATGGGGCCATACGGCGTAACTCTGAAAGACCATACCCAGGTTTCGTTTCTCCGGTGGAACAAAGATGTTCTTCTCCGGGGACGTCACAATTCGGTCACCGATCGCAATTTCGCCCGCGTTGATCTTGAAGAACCCCGCAATACTACGCAAAAGAGTCGTCTTTCCACACCCCGAGGGACCGAGCAGCGTAAGGAATTCACCATCGGCAACAGACAGACTGAAATCGTGTACTGCGATAAAATTATCGTATTTCTTTACCAGGTTTTGAATGCGAATTTCTGCCATCTCTTAGTTTTCCATTTCCAGTTTTATTATTTTTGAACGTCTTGCTTTTCGTTGAGAGACAAGACTCATCGCCACGTTAAGACCGACAACCACTACGACGATAATCATTGCGTACGCGCCCGCCACAGTAACGAGGCCTTCCTGCATCACGTTAAACGCCGTAACACCAATGGTTTCGTTTCCCGGAGAATACAGGAGAATTGACAGCGTAAGTTCCGTCAGGGCCGGCATGAACGCCAACAGCCATCCCGAAAGAATCCCCGGAAGCGCCAATGGTGCCGAAATATCTTTCAGCGTACGCCCTTCACTTGCACCGGAAATCCGGCCCGCCTCCTCCAGTGAAACGTCAAGCTGCTTCCAGGCAGAACCGATCGTTCGCATGGGAAAAATCATAAAACGTACGATGTACGCCAGGAAGAGTATCCAGATGGTGTTGTATATCGAAATACCAAACACCGGTTTAATCCACGCGAGGATCATAG
>JBAYPC010000209.1:0-5546 GCA_041677905.1 Alkalispirochaeta sp.
GGGGCTCAGACCGTGGATCACGTCACTGCAGATATCGAGTCTTCGGGGCGATTTGCGGTGGAGCAGTCGGGAGAATATGAATCCGCCGCCTCCGATCACCGTTCCCGAAAGCCACAACAGTCCGGAGGCGCGGTTTTTTTATCCCGATACGGCAGTTTTTCCAGATATAGCCCTTGAAATGCGGGGGACTCTGCTGAATCTCTTCGACTCAGATGTGGGGGACCACGACGAGCCTTCAGGAACCGACCTTTCTGAAGAGATCGACGCCGATATCCGTCCACCCTGGGAGCAGCGCACCAAAGTGGTCACCGCGTTGGATGAACGATTTCGGCTGCCGGACCGGGCGGCCGACCTTCCCGGTATCGACACATCTCGTCGGGACACCAAGCTCACCCTAGGGTACACCATCCGGCCGTCTTTGAGGGTCGACCGAGTCAGCGACAGCGCCGGTTGGCAAAGCAGTGACGACATTGATTTCGGCTGGCGCTATTCGACGCTTCAGAACCGAAACCGGGGGGTCCTCTCCCTGAGATTTATCACTCCCGGAGGATGGTTACACTACGACGGGACCGTTACGGGAGAACACCGCTATCAATCGGTAGACTTCTTTTCAGGTATCGATGACCCCGAAAAAACGCTGTTGAACCGAGCGGCCTATGCGTTTCGGGGAGAAACTCTGACGCAAAGCAGCGTGATTACCGCCTATCCCCTCCTGGAAGTACCGCGCCTGGACCGATCGTCTCTCCGTTATGAGCTGGTAACACGGCTGTACGAACGTTCGTTTGACACAACGGCTTTTGACAGTACCGGATACCAACAGTTCATCACCAGATACGGAGGCTGGAACGCCGACGGTGTCAGGACCCACACCGGCTCGGGGACACTGAGGTGGAAGATATGGGGGGCCGAGCAGTCCCTGACGGCCAAGGCGGTTCTTCCACCTCTGGACCGGGTCTATACCGGCAATCTCACGGCCATAACCGGACCGGTCACCTCTTCGCTCGGCATCGGTATCAGGGAAATCGGTGATGAAAAGTGGCGGCGGGACCCTCTGGTTGAAACACACCGGCTGGAGACCTTCGGAGGGAAACTGACCGGTATGCAGCGACTGGAATACGATATGGAAGAATTCCATGTGCTTCAGTCCACGTCAAGGCTGCACGCCTGGCCGCTGCGGTGGGAAGTTGTTGGTCGCAGAACCGAAGGTGTTGAGTTTGTACCGGCCGTTGGATGGCAGGATCAGGGAGAACCGGCGTTTCGGTGGACATCAATGGCCTTTGGCCTTGGCGGCGAACCGGAATTCCGGCTCTGGAAGCGGCGGATCGATGTCGGCCTAAAGGGGGCACTCCTCTATGAGGCCGACCTTCAGCGGTTTACCTCCAGCAGTCTTGTTCTGGACTACGGGTTTTCCCTGGATATCTACCGGTTTCTGACGTTGAGTGTGACTGCCCGAAGCCGGAACGACCTGGTCTACCAATACGACCCTTCAAAGGCCAGGACGGTTGGGCGGCCGTACCGGAACCCCATAGAAGACCTTGTCGACAGCCTCCGTTTTACTGATCGTGAAGCCCGGGAACGAAGTTCCTTTAAAATTGAATCGGTGGAAATTCGTGGCGTTCATGATCTGCAAGACTGGGAACTGTCTTTTTCCTATGTGGCCGGACCTGAGTTGGTAACGCGGGGCGGCAGGTCGTCCTACGAATGGGACGGGGTGTTTGCCGTTCTCTTTCGATGGCGGCCCATATCCGAAATTCGGCGCGATATTCGCGTAGATGATGGGCTGATCGAATTTGTTGAGTCTTGACCAGCGGTTTTGACTATGGCGTCTGCGTCAGGCGATGGCACAGTTAAAACCGGTCAAAACTCTTGAGAAGAGGACCAAACGCTTTATGGGAGGGGTGTAATTCTCATGGTGGAGGCTGCATAGCCTCCACCATGGGAATTACTGAGTCTTGACGATACAGGGAACCAGTATCTATACTTCCGGTGAAGGAGAAATATTGCCAGATAGCACAGCGCTCGTTTTATCCGATAGCGAAGCGCTACAACTGATTTGTGGCGTTCATGACGCAAACCTGCGTATTCTTGAGGAGCTCTTTGGAGCACCCGTCAGGGTACGCGGAAACGAGCTCACCCTTGAGTCTTCAGACCCGACAGCCCAGGGGCGTTTTGTCGTACTGATGGAAGAATTGGAACGTCACAGCCGATCAGGACAGACCATCGATCCTTTTCTTATCAGAGGGCTGTACAGAGATATTTCCGACCGTTCCGGTGAATCCCTTGAAGATATGCACAAACAGGTGATAGAGATCCCCGCCGCAGGGACAAAAGTATTCCCGAAAACGGTCCGGCAGGCACGGCTTTTTGCCAATCTGGAAACAAAAGAACTCAATTTCTTTGTCGGGCCCGCTGGTACCGGCAAGACCTACATTGCGGTCGCCCACGCTTTGCGGGAAGTCCTCGCAAAGAAGAAACGGCGTCTCGTTCTCACACGACCCGTTGTCGAAGCGGGAGAAAACCTCGGTTTTTTACCGGGTGATCTGACGCAAAAAATCAGTCCCTACCTGCGGCCGTTATACGACGCTATTGAAGCGCTCCTTCCTTTTGACGTCATCCGTCGGCTGGAAGAGCAGAATATCATAGAGATCGCCCCTCTTGCGTATATGCGAGGTCGGAGCCTTCGTGACAGTTATGTCATTCTTGATGAGGCACAGAACACCACCCGGGAACAGATGAAGATGTTTCTTACCAGGCTGGGCGAGAACTCGCAGGCCGTTGTAACCGGTGATATCACCCAGATCGATCTGCCCAAAAGGAGTAGTTCCGGTCTGATTCATATTCTTGACGTTCTTCGGTATGTTGAGGGTATCGGCATTACCTATCTCACCTGGGAAGATGTAGTTCGGAGTGCACTAGTACGAAAAATCATTCAGGCATACGATGAATACCGGGAATAGCAGAGAAAACACGGTTGACGTTCGGGCCGAGAGCCTTGAACCTCCATCGTGGTTGTCCGCCGTATCTGAATACGCACATCGTGTTCTTGACCGATTGGAAATTGCGGGGTGGGAAGTCTCCATCCTTTTGTGTAACACTGCCTTTATTCAACAGCTGAACAGAGACTACCGCGGCGTCGATGATCCAACGGACGTGCTTTCATTTCTCAGTACCGACGACGGTCCTGATACCCAGTATCGCTATGCCGGAGATATCGTAATCGCACCGGAAGTGGTAGAGGAACAGGCCCGGGATTTAGACGTGCCTTTCGAAGAGGAACTGCGACGGGTCATTGTCCACGGTCTCTTGCACCTTGCCGGATATGAACATACATCAAATGACTTTCAGCTGGAGCCCATGCTTCTGCTGCAAGAACAGATAGTAGAGGAAGTAAAGGAGAAACTGTTTTGAAATCGTCCGGATTATGGCGTCGTTTTCTCCGACATCGGAGAGACGGCGTGGAAGGTGCCGGGAATACCGCGGCGAACACCGAGATTCAGAAGATGATTGAAGGGATCTACGCGTTGGCCGACACCACAGTGAAAGAGGTCATGGTGCCCCGCATAGATTCAGTTTTTCTCGGTGTTGATATGGCGGTGGAAGACTTGGTCGCGCGGATATCTGAAACTGGTCATTCCCGATTTCCCGTTTACAAGGACACAATCGACAACGTTGTGGGAATGCTCTATGCCAAGGATCTCCTTCAGTACCTTACCAACGACAAGGAGATCAAGGTTGAGCAGATTCTGAGGAAGTCCTTTTTCGTACCGGAAAGTAAACGACTGGACAGTCTCCTTCGTGAGATGCGGCGGCGCCGCGTTCATATTGCCGTCGCCGTGGATGAGTACGGTGGTGTCTCCGGTCTGGTCTGTATGGAAGATATCTTTGAGGAGATCGTGGGAGACATCCAGGACGAATTTGACAACGAACAGGAAGACATTCTTCAAATCGGTGAACGTGCCTGGTTGTGTGATGCCCGGGTAAATCTGGAAGATCTGCAGGAAATTCTCTCGACGGAGCTCCCGGAGCAGGAATACGATACTCTCAGCGGGTTTGTATTTGATCTTTTTGGGAAAATACCGGTAAAATTCGAAAAGGTCAGCTACCAAAATCTCGACTTTGTTGTACAGGAGATGGAAGGACACAAGATACGGAGCGTAAAAGTGATAGCCCGGCCCGAGGAAACAGTTGACGAAGAAAACGGTAAAAACGACAAAAACGGTAAAAACGGGGTATAACCGGATGGTCCCCATGCCCATAACGAGACTTATGTGGACCCTGTTGCTTCTCTTTTCGACAGGTTTCACCCCACCATTCGTCGTAGCTCAAGACAACACCGCAGGTCCGCTAAAACTGGTGCAGTTGGCCGGAGACCGGCTGGCCGCCGGCCGCGACCGCCATGACCGGGATGCTCTGGAACAAGCGGTGAGATACGCCCGGCGCGCTCTGGAGCAAAACGCCCGGTACGCTGAGGCGCATTGGATCCTCGCCGAGTCGTTTCTCTGGCTTACATCATACGAAGAGGCAGCGGCACATTTGAAGGCCGCCCGGGATCTCGGGTATGACCCTTCGAGCCTTGATCTTCTTGAGGGACGGCTGGCCGTTCTGGAGGGTCGTTTTGACGACGCCCGAAGGCTCTACAACCGGATTCTGGTATCAGAACCGTACAACGAAGATGCTCTGGTCGGTCGTGCGCTGTTGAACCTGGCGGATGGGTCGTTCCAGCCGACACAACGGGAACTCCGGCGGTTGGAACAGCGGTATCCGCTAAACCGGCAGCTTCTCATCGCTTTAGTGGAAATCAGTGCGGAACGGAAGGATTTTGAGGTTCTTCACCGATACCTCGATCTGGCGTTGCGTCACCATGGTGACAGTGCGTCAGTCCAGTTGATAGCGGCACAGACCGCCCTGGCGGAAGGCGACCTGTCGTCCGCCGATTTTTACGGTCGAAATGCCGTTTCAATTGCACCCGGCATGAAAGAAGGGTGGCTGTTTCTTGCCGAGACCGCCCGGCGGGCCGGAAAAATCGGTGAATCTCTCAGCCACTACGAGACGCTTATCCGGATGGACCCTCAAGACCATCGGGGCTGGTATGCCCGGGGGACCCTTGCAGCTCTGAACAACAACAGGACTGAGGCGTTCCAAAGCTGGGACCGGGCTCTCTCTATTCGTCCCGATTTTGAAATCGCCCTCCTGGCGAAGGAACACTACGCCATGGAGAATCTCGCCCTTGAGGACACGACGCGGGCACAACTTGCCCGACCGTACCTTGGCCGGGGGTTGGAACTGGAACAGCAGTACCTCTTCAGACAGGCGGAACAGGCGTATCGGCGGGGCTTGCAGATATATCCTTTCGACACGGAGCTGCGGCGAAGTCTGGCCGAGCTGTACCGAAACCGCAATATGTGGGGGCGATACGTGCAGGAATTGCGGATTATTGCCGATTTTGAACAGCCCGATACATCCCTTTCGGACGCTATAGAGACGTTTACCGCCCTTCGGCGGGACGCTCCGGCGACACGGTGGCAGGTTGATCAGTTTACTCTGGA
>JBAYPC010000210.1:0-5540 GCA_041677905.1 Alkalispirochaeta sp.
GGCGGGAAGGTATACCACCCGCTCCAGACTGGACGGCACCTGCACAACAACCAGGAAGGGACCATCACCGTCCTCGGGATACTCTTTCCGCGTTTCTTCCTGCGGTTCCAGCAGAAATGCGGCGTGGAGCCGGAGATTGCCGATCGCCCGCAGGGGCTCACCGATAGGCGCCCGCACCGGCGTCAGCAGGGGGAAAACCCGCTCACGAAAGAAGTGGCGCACGTACCCCTGCTGTTCACTGTCCCAGTCGGGCCGTCGAACGCGACAGATCCCCTCCTGTTCAAGGGCGGGGAACAACTCATCCAGAAGGACCCGGTACTTCCGCTCGTTTATCTCCCTGACCCGCAGCCGTATGCGTTCCAGCTGTTCCCGGGGGGTCATGCCGGTGGGGCACGTCGACGGTTTGCCCAGTCGAAGCTGCCGTTTCAGCGTCGCCACCCGGATCATAAAAAAGCCGTCAAAGTTGGACGCCACAATACTGAGAAACTTGAGGCGCTCCAGAAGAGGGACTTCCGGGTTCTCCGCCTCTGAAAGGACCCTGCCGTTGAACTCGATCCAGCTCAACTCCCGGTTGATAAACGGAAGCTGCCCGGTTCTGCCGCCGCCTTCGACGGTCTCTTCGCGTGTGTATTTACTCATATAACCACCACTTCATACCCGAAGACCTCTTCGAACAACCGCCCTTTGACGCGCAGACCGTACTCCTCAATGGAGATATCACCGCTGTAGTCACAGTGAAGAACGATCTCGTCGTCCCGCATTTCCAACCGGAATCCCCGGACTTTCTGGGTATGGCTTCGATCAAGTGCGTCGGCAATTCGCAAGAGGGCCGCCAGTTTGAGTACCAGCATACGGTGCTCCCGGCTGAGCGAGGCGTAGGCGGTATGCCCCGACGACGGATTACTGCCCCGGTGGTACCGAACGATGTTGGCCACCACCCGAACATCTGAACGGGAAAGACCGAATATCTCTGAGTTTTCAACGATGTACTGGCCGTGTTTGTGGTGGCCCGATGGGCGGATGAAGTTTCCTATTTCATGGATAATTCCGGCCACCTCAAGGAGCAGGCGACCGTGGGCATCCACGCCGTGTTCGTCGGCAAACTGGTCAAACAGGCTCAGCGCCAGTTTTGCCACGTGGGTACCGTGGTGCTCGTCAAAGTGGAATTTCCGGCCCAGGCCCAACGTCGAGTTTATCACCTGTTCGGCAAATTCTACTCGCATCGCCTCACGATTTCCCACGACGAAATTCAACAGCACCCCTTCCCGGATACTGACGTCGGGAACGATGAGCTGATCGGCCGATGTTGCATCCAGGAAGAGTTTGTAGGTCAGAAGGGCGGGAACCAGGCCTTCCGCCTCGGTGTAGGTGAGCTTCAGTTCCCGAACGCATTCGTCGAGAGTGCGGTGCTGCAGGTCCTGCAGAAACTCGGTGAACTTGACCCGGTCGATTATGGAGAAGTGCTCGCCTTCCCTGTGGCCCACTCGGGCCGCGGCGATCCGGATATCCCCGCCGACGGCAACAAAGTACCGAACTCTGTCCAAACGAAGTTCAGTATTCAGTACTTCCCGATTCACCCGAATACTCTCCCGCAGGTACTCTTCGATGCGGTCGTTGTCGGCGATGTTGGGCCGAACGTGTGGTTCAACTCTGAGGGCGCCGATGCGCAGGGAGTGGGCGCCGACCATACGTCCCCGATGGAGGAGCATGATCTCTGTTGTGCCACCGCCGACTTCCAGGATCATGGAGCTGGACCGGGAGAACTGGGGGCGCAGTTCGTTGATGGCGTGCTGGACGGCGATGTAGGTGAGGTGGTTTTCTTCGATGCCTTCGACGATGTCTATGCGAAAACCGGTGCGAATCTGGACGCGATCGAGAAAGGTGTCGCGGTTTTTTGCCTCCCGGATTGCGGCGGTGGCGATAACTCTGACGTCGTCGGGGGCGATGCGCCAGCCGCTGAGGAGTTCACGAAAGGCTTTCAGGATGCGTACGGCGTCACGCATGGAGTGGGTGTTGAGATAGCCGCTCATGAAGACGTCCCGTCCAAGGGAGAGGGGGCGGGTAAGGCGGTCTACGGTTGTCCACGTCCGGTCGCTGTTGATCTGGGCTACTATCATCCGGATTGCGGTGGACCCGATATCGATTACCGCGACAAGTCGAGGAGGTGTGTCGGTGTGGGTCATGAAACCGTTTTGCATGGTGCCCGGTCTTTCCTTCCTTCTTGCTTCCCCCTCGCTCCTTGCGTGAAGTAGGTGAAAGTCGGTAGTGTATCACGATACCATGAACGGCGTCATTATCGGGCGGTTTATGCCGCCCCACAACGGTCATCTCTACCTCTTTGACTTTGCCCGTCACATGGTAGATACCC
Source organism: Alkalispirochaeta sp. (assembly GCA_041677905.1). Lineage (GTDB taxonomy): Bacteria > Spirochaetota > Spirochaetia > DSM-27196 > Alkalispirochaetaceae > Alkalispirochaeta. Next base: position 2,369 of record JBAYPC010000210.1, read on the forward strand.
TGTACATTCTCGTCTGTACTCTTGCCCATGAGCCGATTCCCGGTATTCAGCGGTTTCAGTGGGTACGCGAACTTGCGCCGGACTGCAGAGTTATCCACATAACTGAGGAGATTCCCGAAGCGCGGCGCGATGCTGCGGGGGCCACTGCTATCTGGGCCCGAACGGTCCGGGAGGCTGTCCCGGAGGGTGTTACCAACGTCTTCGCATCCGAAGAATACGGCTGGGAGCTGGCGGCGGAGTTGGGGGCCCGTTTTATCCCGGTCGATCCGGGCCGAAACAACATACCAGTGTCGGCCACGGTCATCCGCCGGGACCCGTACCGCCTGTGGCGGTACATTCCACCGGTGGTCCGGCCCTACTTTGTGAAACACGTTGCCGTTGTGGGGTCTCCCGGGACAACCGCCCGGTTGGCCGAAGAGCTGGGAACCGTGGTGGTCCACTCCTACCGAACGTTCTGGCACGCCACCATGGGGGAGGGCCGGGCGATAGGCACCGCGGAGGCCGCAGGGACCACCGATAGCGTCAGGACCGCCGACGAAGACGCCACAATCCGCCGGGGCATTGTCGCAACGGCACGGGCCCTTGCCCGGCAGGCCAACCGGATACTGCTGTACGATATTTCCCGTCCCAGGGACCTGAGCGAGATAGAAACCGTCGATGCCCTGGTCTGCGATCCGGCAGAGCGGGAGAGCGCGATCGCCCTCATACCGGAGCGTCCCGTCTTTGACGCAGCGTCGGTCACCGGCGAGGAGCTGGAAAACGCCCTTCTTGGTCGGGTCGGATCGGCTCGGTTCGGCTCGTGATTACCTGACGGGTATTATCTGATAGATCGTGTCCAACGGTTGCAGGGTGCTACCATTGTTCAATAGTCTCAGGACCGGTCGGCATCATTCCAGGGAAAGCAATGCGATTGATGATCGTCTGCGCCAGGTTAGGCCAAACGCACACCCAGATCGATGCCCTGAAGCAAACGGTCCAGCCTGCCGTATGCTTCCACAACACCGTCATCGGACAACTCCCTTTGCATTCGCACCCGGTGGATAACTCGCTTGCACTCGATCTCCATCAACTCGCTTGAGATTACTCGGGGATACTCCAGTACGTGACGGATCGTCACCTCTCCGGCCAGGATGTACCGCAGCACTACCGACGAGTCCACGTACGCCGTCATCGTTCTCCCCGCTCCGCTGCAAGATGATCCACCGGATCGGACGAGATCAACGGTGAAATATCGGGAAGCTCCAGAGGCCCTGCAGCAGGTCGAACCACCGGCAGTCGGGTTGGCAGAGGACCCAGGACGGCAATTGCCCGGGAGTGGTCGGTAACAACGAGCGTCTCACCGGCGTTCAACCTTATCCAATGATTCCGAAGTGGAACAGAAACATAGGTAAAATGAGGAGTCCACCGGCGGCGTCAGTACCAGTCGATCACGCGAAGCCCGGGAACGCGGCTGAACTCGTCTGTGTTGTGAGTGACCAATACGGCATCGTGACCAATAGCGGTCCCGGCGATGAGCGCGTCCAAAGGGCCGATTGGAGTACCCTGGGCTTCCAGTTCTACCCGCAAGGTTGCAGCGGCTTGCGCACAGGCGTGGTCAAACGGCAGGACACGGGCGGCGCTCAACAAGGCGCCCAGTTGGCCGATACGCTTCTTCGGATGCTGTGACTTCTGTATACCGACTTCAAGTTCGTAGACGACCACCGCGGGGACTGCCACCTCAACAGGAGGCGTATTCAAAAGAGCCTCCGCCACGTTGCCGACACCTTTAAAGAAATAGATCAGGGTGTTGGTGTCCAACGCGTAGATCACAGCGACTCCCGGGGAACATCGGTACCCATATTTTTACGCAGCGTCTCGCTATTGGGTGCGTCCGGCCAGCTTCCGGCCGATTCACGGACCTCAGCGGGCCACTGAACGCGGGTGTGTTCTTCGATGAGGGCCGCTACCCAGCGACTGACGGACATACCTGCCTCTTCAGCGGCCTTGCGGAGTCGCTCTTCGTTTTTGTTGTCCAGGTAAATCGTGATCTGCGCCATAGCTCTTCCATCCACAGTTCTTCCGTTACAATTATCAGTTATATTATATGTCCAATTATACGTTCAGTAGACAGGGAAAGCAAGGGACAACAGTGCGCGAATGTGGTGTACGGCTCTGGCGGCCGGCCCCTCAGCCGCTCGGCCCCTCAGCCCCGCCCGTTGACTTGAGACCGGTGACGACCTACAGTAACGCCGTGAGTTCACTGATATGGGCCGTGCTCGGACTCCTTCTCATCCTCTCGGAGTTCTTCATACCCGAGTTTTTAGTCTTTTTCTTTGGAGCCGGGGCGCTTCTCAACGCCCTCCTCGTCATCGTCGTTCCCGGACTGGCAAATCGTCTGCCCCTGCAGCTTGTCATCTGGGCCGTCACCAGCGGCCTGTCCCTGGCATTTTTGCGGAAATACGCGGCCCGCTGGTTTCGCGGCGAGAACATCGGCGCCGACGATGAAACCGACGTCGGGAAGACGGCCAAAGTCCTTGAAGAGATCGCACCGGACTCACCGGGCCGGATCACCCTGCACGGCACCTCCTGGAAGGCAACGACCTTCGATGAAACGATACCGGTGGGAAGAACCGTCACAATCCTGAAGAGAGAAAACCTGAGTTATATCGTGACCGCCGGCGACCTGCTGAACGGTAGCCCGCTAAACGAAAATCCGCCGGGCGACGGCCCCCGAAACAGTCGGCCGCATAAAAGGGAGGAGATATGAGTGTATTTGGCGCCTACGCCACATCGGTCCTGCTGCTGATAGTGGTGTTTACCATCTTTTTCAAGCTGATCCGCATCGTGCCCGAACAGCACGCCTGGGTGGTGGAGCAGTTTGGAAAATACCAGCGGACCATGGGACCCGGCTTTCACCTGGTTATTCCCGTCCTGCAGAAAGTCGCCTACAAACAGCTCCTGAAAGAAGAAGTGATAGACGTACCGCCCCAGCTGTGCATCACCAACGACAACGTCCAGGTGAGCGTGGACGGCGTCCTCTATCTCCAGGTCGTCGACTCAGAAAAAGCGAGTTACGGCATCGACGACTACCGGTTCGCCACCTCCCAGCTTGCCCAGACCACCATGCGCTCTGAAATCGGAAAGATCGAACTGGACCGCAGCTTTTCCGAGCGCGACGCCATCAACAACGCCA
>JBAYPC010000211.1:0-5532 GCA_041677905.1 Alkalispirochaeta sp.
GCAGAAGGAAAGTCCGTGATGGATGCCCTTGCCGATACCGAGGTTGACGTTGCCCTGACGTGGGCCGCATTCGCAATGACCCTTGTCGGTATCGTCCTTGCCCTGATACAGAGGTTCAGTTTCAAGGAAATTGAAGATACCGTTATGGGGGGAATTCGGACGATGCTGCCGGCGCTTATCATCATGATTCTCGCCTGGTCGATCGGGACGGTCACCGACGCCCTCGGTACTGCCGACTTTGTCGTGGCCGCTACAGAAAACTGGATGAGCCCCGCCCTGCTGCCGGTGCTGGTTTTCGGTATCTGTATGTTCATATCCTTTTCCACCGGAACATCCTGGGGAACGATGGCGATTATGACTCCCATCGGTATACCTCTGGCGTTCTCCATCGGTGGTCTTCCCATGGTACATATCGTGATCGGGGCGATCTTTGCGGGTGCCATTTTTGGTGACCACTGCAGTCCGATTTCGGATACCACCGTCATGGCGTCCATCTTTGCCGGTTCGGACCACATTGCCCACGTAAAAACCCAGATTCCCTACGCCCTGCTGGTGGCCGGGATTTCTGCGGTTCTGTACCTGTTGTCCTCGGTTATCCAGGTTGGCTGGCTACTGTTGATCATCGGAGCTGTGGCGCTGGTCATCCTGGCCCGGCTTCTGGGAAACCACTACCAGAAGAAGCACTTCTCCAAAGAGGATATCGAGCTGATGGCGTCCCTTCATGTGGAGGGAGCAACTGAGTAAGGTTCGTCCCGGTCAGGCGGGCTCGGTGCCGGCCTGACGGTGACGGGTAGAAGCATAAAAAAGCCCGGCCGGAGGCCGGGCGACGGGGAGGTAAGGCCTCCCCGATTTGTTTCAGTGTCGGGTTAAGCCGGTAGTCAGGCGATTACCGGGTTTTCAGTTTGGCAACGGCGAGCTGAACGTTGTTGAAGTAATCCTTGAAGTCTGCCAGCGTTGCGCCGGTTGTTACATCGGCAACTTTCCAGGTGTCACCGTCTTTCCGGATCTCGTCGAGGGGATAGGCGACGCCGTGGGTCTCTGCTACTTTTTCAACCTCTTCGATGTTGGCGATCCACGTTTTTCCAAAGTTCCAGTAGGTAGATCCCCGTTTGTAGAGACTTTCGTAGCCGGTTGTGGTTACCGCGATCGGGCTGCCGCCGAGTTCAGGGAGTACCTTGAATGAACCGCCGTCGATACTTTCGTAATACGCGGCCATGGACTCCTGGTTGCGGGCGATAAGCAGTTCCAGGTCCTGACCCCCGACGGGCTCGCCGTTTTCGCCGGCCTCGACGTAGGTGACATCGGTGCCCACGGTGGATCCCACATAAGTGGTTCCGTTATAGACAACGTACTTGGCAACGTACACGGTGTTTCCGTGACTGACGTAGGACACTGTGTTGTCTTCATTCCATTCGTCCGATTCGATATCGACGATTGCGAGGGTGTGCGGCAGGAACGCTTCGTTAAGAGTGACGTCCAGGTTGCCGGTGTTATCGGTTTTGACAACGGCCTTACCGATATAGCCGCCATGAACGTACTGGTACGCCTCAACTGTCTGGTTGGGGGCGTAGCCGCAGGACGTGGCGACCTCTTTGGTCCCTGAACCGCAACCGACAAGGGTAACGAGAACTAGTGCTGATACTAGTACAGCGAGAAATGTGCGCATGATAATGACTCCTTAATGTGTGGCTGTGCAGTCGCCGGGCGACCGCTGAAAACAGTATAAATAGGTATTATGTGAATTGTAAAGGGGTAAAAAACAAAGTTATGTGAAAATTATTGTGAACGAATTCATAATAAAACGGTAAAAGATTTGAGTAAATAGAAACAAGAACAGTTATCGGGCCGTTTCCGCCTCTTTTCCCCGAAGAATTTTTCTTGTGCCGCGCTAGGTGTTACATTAGAGGTACTTGTGATCAAAGATAAATCGAAATTACACGCTGATCGACTGTCCTTTCTTACCGACAGCGCAGCCTATTATGCCGCTCTGGACGACGTCTTTCGGCGCGCCCGAAAGGGGATTACGATTGTCGGATGGAGTTTCGACGATCGCGTCCGGCTGGTTCGTGACACCCCCACGGTAGGGGAGCTCCTGGTTTCGCGGTGTCGGGAAAACCGAGACTTGACGGTGGATATTGCCGTCTGGGACGCACCGGCGGTTTTTCCGGCCGATCAGTTTATGTCGGCGTCTTTTCTAAAGATGGTAGACGAGACCGATAATCTCACCCTCCGGCGAGTTCCGTCCGATTCGGCTTTCAGCTCCCGTCATGAGAAATACGTCGTCGTTGATGACAACCTGGTATTTGTCGGCGGCATTGATATTTCCCGGAACCGGTGGGACGGACCGGACCACCGGGCGGACCAGCCGGGGCGGGTAAACCCGGACGGGAAGCGCTACGTTCCCTATCACGATATCCAGGCTGTTTTTACCGGTCGGGGATACTCAGACGGCGACAGCCTGTGGCCGCAGGCTGTTCCGTCTGAAATACGAGACGTGGAGATTACCGTTGCCCGGACCAGACCCGGCACGGATTCTGTCGCTTCCGGGGTGCGGGAAGTGGAAGAGCTTTATCTGGACATGATCGAGTCGGCTACAAAACGGATATACATTGAGAACCAGTATTTCAGCAGCGATGAAGTCACCCGGGTACTGGTGGAGCGTCTGCGGGCCCCGGAAGGGCCGGAGGTTATCGTGGTGCTGCCCCGGGAGCTTCCGGACCCCGTCGGGAAATGGACGATGGGAATCAACACGGCTCACCACATATCGGTTTTGCAGGCAAATGACCGTTACGGCCGGTTGGGGGTCTACAACCTTTTGGCTCCGGACGATCCGTCGGTGGCGGTCAAGGTCCACTCCAAAACGATGGTTGTCGACGGGCGGCGGCTGACACTTGGCTCGGCCAATATAAGTGAACGTTCGTTCCGGTTTGACTACGAGACGAACATCGCCGTGAATGCCGGCGATACGGATGACCCCGAATCGGTAGAGCGGCTGGAAGACCGGTTGCTTGCCGGCCACACCGGGTTAACTGCAGAGGGCTGGCGCGAAGCGGTGGGTCTGCACGGTGGCTCCCGTCTTGGAGTGCTCCGGGAACGGTGTACCCGGTGGCCGGGAATTGCCGAATTCACCGTGAACGAGGCTGAGCTCGCCGTTCCGTCGGATGTTGTAAAAAAATTCGATATGGACGGTCCACCGCCGCAGGAAACGGTGCTGCGTCGAATTACACGATCCGATCCGGCCGGGATTGTCGGCAGGATCCGGCGGCACTGGGTGTTTCCGACGGTGGTGGCCGCCGTCGTTGCCGCCATTGTCGTCCTGTCTCAGGCTGATATAGACATAGACTCCTTTTTGAACAGGATAAAAGCTCTCGACGCTTCCCGGCCGGTGCTGGCCGGACTGTTAACCGTCCTTATGTACTGGCTGACTATGACCGTCTTCGTTTCGATAGTGGTTCCGATTGTCTTTTTTGCGGTACTCCACGGCCCGTGGTGGGGTGTGCTCTACTCCACAATCGGGCTTTTGAGCGGGGCGGCTATGTACTACGGAGTTGGTCTGCTGCTGCACAACAGTGCATGGCTGCACCGTTTTAAACCGGTGAGAAATGTCAAAAAACAGCTGGAAAAGATAAAACCCTATGGGATTTGGGCGGTGGCGATTTCTCGAATGGTACCGTCAGGGCCTTTTATGGTCGTCAATATTGTCACCGGGCTGGTCGGTTTTACGCCGGCCCAGTTTATCGGGGGATCGGTTTTGGGACTTCTACCGGGTATCATCGGGATGTCTCTGTTTGGGAATATCATCCACGGGATATTTACCGACCCGAATCCCAGAAAGATACTGTTGTTGGTCCTTTTTATTGCGGGGTACTTTCTTCTGGTTCAGGGTCTCATCTGGCTGGTCAAGCGTATTGCCGGATGGGTTGGGGATAGTTGATCGATGGCTGTTGTGATGACGTATAACCTCCATGGCTGTGTGGGAACGGACGGCAGGTACCTCCCCCGTCGGAATCTGGAGGTCATTCAGGAAGTGACGCCGGACATTCTGGGGTTGCAGGAGGTGCGGCGAGATCCGCTGCGGCGGGAAGACATTGTCGATCTGATTCGTGAGGCCATGCCGGAATACCACGTCCTTTTTTGTCGTACTCTCTCCGACGAGCGGGGCGAATACGGCAATGCCGTGGTATCCCGTTATCCCGTCGGGGAGTGTCGGAATGTGCGTCTGGAAGGTCCGCCGGAAAACCGACGGATTTCGGAAGCCCGACGGGCGATATTTGCCCATATTGCGGTGAACGGTCTGCCGTGGTGGGTGGTTGTTACCCATCTGGGAGTGGAGCCGTGGGCTCGGTGGTTTCAGTCCCGACGTCTGGTGAAGGCGGTGCACAGACATACCGGTCCCGAGCCGGGGCCGACGATCCTGATGGGGGATATGAACGGGTGGTACCGGCCAAACTCGTTTCTCCGGTATCGGGAACGTATGTTCAGCAGGCAGGTGGTCCGACGGACGTTTCCCTCCCGCTTTCCCGTGTTGCCTCTGGACCGCATGTGGATGTCCCGCCATTTTGTGCGGCAGGACACGTGGGTTCACCGGTCGCGGCTTGCGCGCAGGGCCTCGGACCACCTGCCGCTGTGTGTCAGGGTTGTTTCTCCCGGCGGTGGGGTGGTCGAGACCCCCCACGCGCCGATAACGCCTGTTACTTAGACTATTTAGGCTGCCACGTACCGCTGCGCTTTTCTCCCTCCAGGCTGGGTATTTCAAAACGCATTCCCGGATGAATCAGATGGGGATTATTGGGGTCGTGGAGTATGCTGCGGTTGGCCTAGTAGAGGGGTCTCCACTTGGTGCGGTCACCGTAGACAAAGTCGTATCCGGCGATCTTGTTGAAGGTGTCCCGGTCTTCCGGAATGAGGCGGACAACGTAGTAGCGGGGGAGCGTTGCTGTCGCGGGACGCACCGGTTTCAGGGGCGAAATGGTGTCCCGAACGAGGCGAAATTTGGGTACGCTCTGCTCGTACTGTTTGGCGGAGTAGTCTGCTTCTGCTTCTTCCATGGTGGTCCGGGCGAGCTGAAACTCTTTCGGGTAGTGGGTGGCGGCGTCGATCCGGTCGGCGTAGGCCATCTGTTCGAGGGCGCGGTTGCGCATGCTGTTTGCCCGGTACGCCCAGACTTGACCTTCCGCCCAGGTAACTGCCTGTTCCCGCTCTTTTCTGGCTTCCTGAGCGTACTCTATGGACAGATCGTATTGACCGTTTTCTATCGCCTGGGCGGCCTGGGCCCGCAGGTCTCGGGCGCGCCGGGCGTGCGGGTTGTCTTCAAGGAGGTTCTGCGCTCCCAGGGGGAGGACAAAGGCGAAGAGGGCCAGTACCAGGAGTGTCCGAACCGAGAGGCCCGGGATATGTCGTTGTGTTGTTGTCATGTCAGTCATTTTCCACCTCCATATCACGCTGCATCTGACCGAGCTGGTCCGCGGTGTTTGTCAGGCTCTGGTCCAGCTCTTCCAGGGTTCGCAGTGCCCGTTGGCGCTGGTCTCGGGC
>JBAYPC010000212.1:0-5524 GCA_041677905.1 Alkalispirochaeta sp.
AGGCGCGCACCGGATCAACCTCCTCCCGCTTGCAGATCGTGATCCGCCCGTCCACTACCGCAACATCCAGGATCGTCCCCGCCCTGATACCCAAAGCCGTACGAACCGCTTTCGGCAAAGTGATCTGACCCCGCTCCGAAACAACTGTTTTCATACTTTCATAATACGTATTCGTACTTACCCTGTCAAACCAAAGAATTCCCGGCAAGAGTATTGTATGTTGAACTGGCGCGTCAGCAGCCCGTCATCCCCTCGTCCATAGATATGGATTGAACTACTAGAAGTGATTCAAGTTCCCTATAGAGTGAAAATTTCCCGTCGGCAGAAATGAGTTGCGCGTTATGATGGATGGCCGTCGCAATAATCAAACGGTCTTGCGGATCCTTGCTGCGGATGAAATCTAACCATGACCGTCGCATCCGGTCAGTTTTCTCTCCAATTCACCACAGCCATATATGTGTATCAAGAACAATCACCGCGGTAGATTCCAGTCCGCAGCCGGAGTCGAATCGATCACATCGCCGATTATTTCAAGCCGACCGGCTATCGCCGGGTCGGGTCGACGACCAGACATCGTGTTAACGCTATTCATATCCCTGATTACCACTTCAAACCGGTGATTGGGTTTCAAGAACGGTAAATTCTTGATATTGCCCGAGTCATCTGTCTCCACAATTATTCGCTCCGAATTCATACTCGCTCCCGCTTCAAGTATACCGACAAATTTCGGTCAAAGGTTGAATTTGAACTCCGGGTCAGCAGCCCATCATCCCCTCATCGGGGCCGGGGCCACCTGCCTCACGAAGCACAATCTCAGTAACGATCACAACCAAGACAAAGACAGACTTCCCGGTGGATAATAGCAAATCCACAACGGGACGACGCTTTACATCCGGTGAATCCGAAAACGGGAAAGGTATTATCAGAATTTCACCGGACCGGTACATCGTTCCAGACATCGTCGTCCTCGTTGTCCCATATCCGTCTCAGAGGCTCCGATTGCGCTGCATTCAGATTGGAAACAGCCGACACAACTGAACGCCGCTCGACAACGAAATCAATAAAATCACGGATCTCGTCGAGAGAATCGTCAGGAACTGTGTGCAACTTTTCAATCAACTTTTCACGATCTATCATAACCTTCATAATAGTATACACACCATTGTCCGTCATGGTGCTTCACCAGATAATTCCAATCCATTATATCGAACTCACGCGTCAGCAGCCCACCATCCCCTCATCGGGGCCGGGGCCACCCACCTCCCAACGTAAGACAAGAGTTATTAATTCCGTGCCCCAATAACTCCATCCAAAGATCAAACAAAAAGGCGCGAGGAAATTTTGCCGCGCCGCTGCCCCAGGTGGCGGCTATTGTTCACCAGAGAAACCAATTTTGGTTGTATTTTGGTGGACATGGCGTACAATAGACTATGGATCGCCTGGTTGAACAGTTTGAACGGAGGATCGCCCATGCACCTGCCGGTTTCATGCGGGAGATTTCCCGGGAAATCAGATGGGATACTCGTCTGGTTGGTATACGAGGTGCCCGGGGCGTGGGAAAGACGACTGTTCTCTTACAGCATATTCGGGAACACTTTGGAAACGATCGGAGGAAGGTTCTGTACGCGTCCCTGGATTCATTGTGGTTTGCGGACCACAACCTCCTGGATACGGCAGATATCTTTGTAAAACAGGGAGGAACCCATCTTTTTCTCGATGAGGTCCATAAGTACCCCCTGTGGTCCCAGACAATCAAGAACCTTTACGACGAGTACCCTGAACTGTACGTGGTGTTTACCGGCTCGTCCCTGTTGGAAATACTGAATGCCCGGGCCGATCTGAGTCGCAGAGCCGTCGTCTATGATATGCAGGGGTTGTCATTCCGGGAGTACCTGATGCTGCGCACGGGTCAGAAGTTTTCAAAAGTCTCCTTTGAAGACCTCCTTGGGCGACACCGGGAAATTTCGGCGGATATTGTCGGGCAGGTCCGTCCATTTGAGTTCCTGGAACCATACCTGAAGACAGGATACTACCCCTACTTTATGGAGGGTGAAGACCTGTATCAGCTGCGGCTGGACGAAACTGTTTCCATGATTCTGGATATCGAGCTTCCCACTCTACGCGCCGTCGATACCGCCTACGTCCCAAAGGTACGTCAACTGCTGGCGGTGATCGCTGAATCAGCACCGTTTATCCCCAATATTTCAAGACTGAGTGAACGAATCGGTATAACCAGGCAGACCCTGTTGACCTACCTCAACTACCTCGCCAAAGCCGGAATTATCCGTCTCCTGTACCGCAATACTCACGGAGTCAGTCTGCTCCAGAAACCGGACAAGATATTTCTGGAGAATACGAACCTCATGTTCCTGCTGCAGCCCGACCGCGTAGATCGGGGCAACCTGCGGGAGACCTTTGTCGCCAACCAGCTATCTCGAGACCATTCGGTGACCTATACCGCTCAAGGAGACTTTTTAGTCGATAACTCCGTCACCATTGAGGTAGGCGGTCGGAACAAGAAAAACCGGCAGATACAGGGTGTCGATACTGCGTACATAGCCGCCAACAATCTGGAGTACGGATCAGGAAACCGAATTCCCATCTGGTTGTTCGGGTTTTTGTACTGAATTTCAAATCCGTTATATCGAACTTGCGCGTCAGCAGCCCGCTATCCCCTCATCGGGGCCAGCGCCACCCGGCTCCCAAAGACAAACAAGAGTTATTATATACAAGCCCCAATAATTCCATCCAAAGATAAAATAAAAAGACGCAAGTAAATTTTGCCACGCCGCCGTCCTACCTGGCGGCAAATGGTATCGTCGGTTGGCTTCCCATAGCGTCTTCAACTCCCGCAAGGTTGGTGCTCTCGTGAGCGTGTTGAAAATTACAGTTGGTCGATTGATTGATACCAGTAATAGAACGCTTCCGGGTTGGTTTTTTTGAGTTTATTCAACTTGCTATAGGCGTGATCGGTGATCATGAGATCACCGATAGACAAGGGATCTTCAAATCGTGATATCGGACCGGTTTGTCCATTCATCACCAATACTGCGAGGTATGCGGCCCGAGCGGCGTGGGTAATGGCTTTGGCAGTCGTATACGTCTCGGAAAACACAAAGGATTTCAGTTTTCCAATACCGGATAAGAGTTCTTTCACCCTGCCCTGTCCCAACGTTCCCTGGGTAGATATCGTCAGGGCTGTATCAATAAGATCGAGTGCTACTTCGGTATAAGTGATTTTCAATCCACGATTCAGAATTTCCCGGGAAGCGATGTTTTTGAAGGAATTCATAATCGTTTGTACCGACATTACGCGGTCGAAGAGAGTCCCAATATCATACAGTTGCTTTGCAATCTCAAGAGACATGTCCCTGTTCCGACGCACATAGGGTATTCCCGTCGTTTCCGGGGCAAACGCGGTCATCTTGTCACCGACAAGTCCGTCAACAGTAGGCGTCTTTACAGTGAATGTCGGTGCCGTTGGATTAAGAAACGGGACGGTAATCGGTGTGTCCTGTAAGACCGGGTACGGATTGTCTTGATACACCACGTCCAACAGGACCGGCTGCTCGAGATTTCCCGAGACGACCGAGTCGTACAGAAATTTGTAATGGTTTTTCTGCAGGCCGCCTCTTTCAGTTCGATCCTGGCGAAAATGCCGAGTAAACCCGTTGCTCCGGCATATTGAATCAAAGTGCGCTTCAAGATCGCGTTGCCCGTCCAGCATGATGTCGATATCGATTGAGAATCTGTGCGGGACCGGCAATAGGAGCATTGCAGCTGTACCGCCCTTGAAAATGAAAGGCACTTCTGTCACCGCTAAGGATTCCAGTAACTGTATCGCCCGGAGAACCTTCTCAAGCAGGCCTGTGTCCATCCTTGGATATTGTGCAGCAATGTGTGTGAGTATGTCTTTAGAAAACTGCGATTGCGAAATCATAATACAACATCCCCAATTAACGGCACTTACCACTCATCATTGCCGGTAATTTGTTCGATAATCATCTCCACATCATCCCTTACCCCCCGTCGGGACGCGTACCGCAACAGAGTATCCAGCTGCACGTGATAGCGATCCGTAGCAGCCTTGTAGATATAGTGCGTCTCGGCGCCTTCCAGAAATCCAAACAGGTGTCTGTCCCGCACTATGTCAACAAGAATCTTTTCCAGGCGCGGTACGGTAACATCGTCTACTTTGGTTACTGGGGCTTCGGATACCAGACGTTTGACGACAATATACGTCTGCTCCAGGGCGGACCGTTCTATTGCCGGGAGATCTTGATAGGCTACCGCCGGTTGATCCATGCCAACCAAAAAATCAAGTACGGCGGCCTCGCCTTCCTTTTCAACCTCTATGATAGAAACGCCCCGATGAGGGTAGTGCTGAGTCAGATCCTGAAAAACGTCGGACCTCCATGTACAAAGTTCAACATACGGAAGGTTCTCCCGAACGGCGTGAAATAGCGCCGCAAGAGAATCCGTTACCATCACACGAAATTCCCGTTTGCCCTGGCGCGTATAGACCCCCCGCCGGAGACGCTGCAGCCTTCCACGCTGTACCATGTCATGCAGCCGCCATCGCACGGTAGATCGCGGCACGTCGCGTTCACCGGAACGTGCCAGCCCTACAGCGGTATCAACGTCTATCGTATTGTGTGACTCCAAATATGACTGGATAATGGTATCGAACTTCATGCTTGAATTATAACCCAATTTACGGCAACATTCTATGTCTATTGCCGGTAATTTGTTCTTTCAATCCTTATGTTGAACTCCGGGTCAGCAGCCCGTCATCCCCTCATCAAGGCCGGGGCCACCCGCCTCCCGAAGACATAAAAGGGTTATTGTCTTGATCGTCCAAAAACTCTAACCACAGAGCAAATAAAAAGACGCACGTCTCAACCCACGCCGATATGCCTCTATCCTGTCTTCCGCCTCCGCCATCCATTTCAGCTGTACATTCCGCGCGGCGTCGTCGTCAAGACTTTCCAACAACGCATCAGCAAGAAGTGCGCAGTCACGCACAGGTAACCGCGTTCGCCGATAGTCCACAGTCGAAAGGTCCGCAATGTGCACAGAAGCGTTGAGTATTTCGATGGAGACGAGTTCACCAAGACTATCGTAGTCAAGTATAACGCCCGGCTTCGTCTCATACCCACCGTCCCGGTAAGAAGCGCAACCTTTGGTGTCGCGGTATCACTACCCATCATACCATCTTGATTGTCTTGTGTGTTCTGAGAATTCTTGTTGAACTTGCGCGTGAGACAGGCGCCCGGCACTCATCGGGGCCAGGGCCACCCGGCTCAACGGGAGTAAAGCTCCCGGTGCCACCTCACAAACTCCCTGATTGTCGGCACGTTCCAGTAGGTACGTGCCTTACACCATCCCGCACATCCGTTCCCGGTCGATAACCCGTATCCCGTTCTAACGCGGTACAGTCAGACCAGGTAGCCCGCACATCGCCCGGCTGCATGGGGAGCAGGTTTTTCTCTGCCGTCACGCCAAGCTCGGTCTCAAGGGCCTC
>JBAYPC010000213.1:0-5426 GCA_041677905.1 Alkalispirochaeta sp.
AATCCAGCGGCTTCAGCAACGTTCCGGACCATCTTCAATAGTCCACCGCCAGCTTTCCACCGTCTATGAGCGTCACCGGCCTCGCATACGGAGTGCTGTAAACGAGTGTATCGAAGCCTTAAACACCGGAGGCACCATCATCTCCCGCAATATGGACGGCCGGGAACACGCCTTTGATATCACCGACTTCCACAGCAGGACTTTTTCCGGCGACCTTTCGCCCCGGGCCCTGTTGGAGATCGTTGCCGAGTACTGGCCGCGGTTGGGTAGCATGATCAAAGGACTGCTCAATCTGGAGTTGACGATGAGCTCCGGGCGGCGGGTGTAAAATCGCGCCCGGCGGGACGGGACCCCGGCGGGACGATACTCGGCCGGATGGGATCGTCCTGGCAACGCACGTGTTCAGGTCAGTTCTTCGACCATCTCCGGGATACGACCACCATCGGTGTGGCACTCCCGGGGACCATGTAATCCGTACATGATCTCACAGAGATTCCGGCACGCCGGCGTCCACTGAAACCGCTTATCCGGATTTGTCCTGTAGAAGTTGTTAAACTGGACCAGCCGACAGAGGACATCCGCCGGCAGGCTTTGTTCGATTGCATCTGCGACGGATCTGGCCCGTTCTTCCGACAACCCCAACGCCAGTTCCAGAAAATCCTGGGTGGCCCGGTGCTTCAACAGAAGCTGCCGTGCCTCATTTTCTCCCCGTTGAGTCAGTACAACGTACTCGTAGGGCTCATACTCAATAAGGCCCATCTGGGCCAGTTTTTGCAGCGCCCCGGTTACCGACGGCCTGCTTACGCCGACCAGATCCGCGATGTCCTTGGAGCGGGCAACTTTGTGTTCCACCGCCAACTCATAAATGGCAAGTACATAGCGGGCAAGACTGTCGGTCAACTGTTCGGTCATCGGGTGCCTCCTATCAATGTAATATGTGACACCGCCGTCGCGGCCGGGTCATTCCAGACAAAGACTTCCATACCGGATAGTGCATTTCCACCTGCCAGACACGCCCCTGCAATGGGACAGTTTTTGCAGACCGTACCGCAGGTGACTCCGGTCGGACCCTCTACCTCCCGGGAAACATCTCCCCGGTGTACAAAAAACTCCAAGGCTGCCGCGACGGCGCTGCGATCGGCCCCCAATTCGACACATAGCTGGGAGACGGTCATGCGGCCTCGCTCTTTCAGAATCCGTTTTACGTTGCTCAGGACCATACTTGACGCCCCATAAGGCGAAACACCAAAACGATACCGACCAAAACCGCCACGGCTGCGGCAGTATACCCGGTACTCCCCCCGGCAGCTAACTGGTAGAAGAGGGTCGATACGGACCACGCTACGGCAGTCAGATAGAAACCAAGGAGCCACCCCAGTCGGGGGCCCAGCTCCTTCAGTGCCGCCGCAAATGCCGCCAGACATGGCAGGTAGAGCAACACGAACAGAAGATACGCATAGGCGGAAACGGGGCTGAAAAACGACCGAAGCCGGTAGATATCCCCCACGGTTCCGCCGTTTTCAGTGCTAAGACCAAATCCCGGTTCGCGCAGGCCGGACACCAGCGACTGCCCCGCCATAACGACCTCACCGGGAAGGGCCCGGCCCCAGGTAACAAGCGGTTTCATCGACAGCGTCCGGTCCACATCACGAGCCGTTCCGAGGGCAATATCCCGTTCCGCCTGCAGAGCCTGCTCTTCCGATTCAACCTGGCTGTACAGAGAATTCAGAGTTCCTACGATCGCCTCTTTTGCAAATAGCCCGGTAAAGAGGCCGACCGTAGCCGGCCAGTTGTCCTCTTCAATTCCGATCGACCCAAAGAGAGGCGTTGCGATTTTCCCGGTCCGGGCCAGAATGGAATCACTCGGGCGTCCCGGCCAAGGGACCGCGTTCAATACCGCCAACAGAGCCACCGCCACCGCAATTGTCGCTCCGGCGTTCCGAACAAAACTGCGCATACGCGTCCAGGTATAGATGATGGTATTTCTCAATTTGGGCCGGTGATACGGCGGCAGTTCCATAACAAGATGACTTGCCTCACCGGGAAAGATAGTCAACTTCAGAAGTATCCCCGTCAGGACGGCGACAACGATACCCGCCAGGTACAGCGAGAAGACGACCAACCCCGCTGCATTAGGAAAAAAAGCCGCCGCAAAGAGGGCGTAAACGGGAAGTCGGGCCCCGCAGGACATGAGGGGCGCGATAAAGACGGTCATCATCCGGTCTTTCCGGGACTCCAGTGTCCTGGTGCTGATAATTGCGGGGACTGTACAGCCGAACCCCACCATCAGCGGAACAAAAGACTTACCCGGCAGGCCAATCCACCGCATGACACGGTCCATGACAAACGCCGCCCGGGCCATGTATCCGCTGTTTTCCAAAATGGCCAGCATGAAAAACATGGCAAAAATGATGGGAACAAAGGTGGCTACCGTCTGCATACCCACCCCAAGTCCATCGGCCAGCACTAAAATCAGCCAGGCCGGTGCGTTAAGAGACAACAGGACGGCCCGGGTACCCTGCACAAAAAACGCCCCGGCGATAATGTCAAAAAAGTCGATGGCCGCTCCGCCGAGGGCGATAGTCACCCAGAAGACCGAGTACATAACCAGAAGAAAGATCGGAATCCCAAGAACAGGGTGCAGAACGACCCGATCCACCCGTTCCGTCACCGTCTCCGGGTTGATGCGCCGCTTGACCACATCCTGGGTGACCCCGTGGACAAAACCGAAGCGGGAGTCGGCAATCACAATGTCCAACGCCTCACCAAGCTCGTCCGACAGTTCTCGGGACGTCGTTTCGACCTGCCCAGGCGTCAGTTGACCGTTCGTTTGAATCCTGTCGGCCGAAGCCTGATGGGCCAGGGAGTCGTCTCCCTCCAGAATCTTCAACGCCAGCCAACGGGGCGGCACATCCATCTCTTCGGCAAGCCCCCCGAGCGGTTGTTCCCACCGTGACAGAACCGCTTCAACCGGTTCGGGATAGGAAAGTGTCTTGGTGTGTGATGCTATATACTCTTCCTGCCTGACTAACGCACGACGGACCCGGGCCACGTCGGTGTCGCACGTCGCATCAACGAGAAACACCGGAGCCCCCAGGTGGTGGCTCAGATGTTTTTCGTCGATTTCGATACCGTCATGCCGTGCCAGGTCACCCATAGTAAGGACAACCACCATGGGAACGCCCAGTTCGAGAAGCTGGACGGTGAGATAGAGGTTTCGTTCCAGATTTGTGGCGTCAAGAACGTTAACGACAATGCTTTCCCGTCGGGAAAGAAGGTAATCCCGGGCTACCCGCTCGTCTTCGCTTGTAGCCTTAAGTGAGTAAATTCCCGGCAGATCGACCACGGTTGTGTGGAAATCCCCTTCGTGAAAGACGCCTTCTACCACCTCGACCGTAACACCCGGCCAGTTGCCGACACGCTGATTGGCACCGGTCAACCGGTTGAACAGTGAGGTCTTTCCTGAATTGGGATTGCCGACAAGGCATATCTCCCGATGACTCTGTGCCGTCTTTATCACGTTATAATCCAAACCATGTTAGGTTAAGCTAATTATATTCGTCCTGGGTCCACACGTCAATACACCATTGATTAGGAACAACCGAATCCCTCCTTGCCCTGGACAGCGTGCCTGTGTATGTTCAGTTCCTATGGACAATAGAGTGATAATCATGCACGGCATGGACAACGTGGAAATTGACCTGGTCATGAGAGCAGTCAGGAAGGCCCTGGACAAGTCCCGGGACATCATTTTCGCCAAGACCACGAAAAACTCCCTGAAAATGACGGTCACAGAGCTGATCAACGACCTGACCGAAGACCACCAGTACCTCAAGGAGAATCCGCCGGATTTCATGAAGAAAAAAACCGAAGGTGCCGCACCTGAAGCGGCGCCATCTGAAACCACGGCAAACGAACCCGACTCGGAGTAACGGGCGCCCCGGGTCGCCCGGGCCGCCGGCCCGGGTCCTACGTCGTTACCACTGCATCCCCGCCGATTCCCTTGGCATACAGGTCGTATCGATCCAGCGATTTCTGCAGCTCATACCCGTTTCGCTGCAAAAACCTGCGGTGTCGTCGGGCCTCGGTTCCGACCGGTGCCAACAAAAAAGAAAGCCGCCCCCGCGCCTCAGCTTCAATTGTGGCGAACAGCCGATGAACCAGACCCAGCCCACGGTACTTCCGGATAATGTAGTCCACCGACACAACGGCGGAACGCTCCGGAAACAGAGACTCGTGGACGTAACGGTACACCCGGGACAGCGGCGCTTCCGGCATCGGCAATTCCGGTGCCGAAACAGGTTCCGGCACCGGTACCGGATGCACCAGGGCAAAGCCGACCAGACGCAGATCCTTCAGCGCCAGATACGCCCGTCCCCCGGAATTAAAACACTCATCCAGACGATCCGTAGAAAAGTCGGGAAAAAACTTGAGAATATCTTCCAGGTAGTAGGCGATAAAGTCGTCAAGCTGTCCCCGCTTGTCCGCACCAACGGGAAGATAACTGACCCCGTTCAGGTCTGGCCGGAACATCTGAATCAGGTAGTAGACGTTGATAATCGCGATAAAACCGTTGGTGATAACAATGGGAATCGCCCCGATAAGCAATCCGTAAACCACAAACGAGATCGCCCCGATCAAGTTTAACACCCGCAGCCACAGAAAATTACCCATCAACAGCGATATAGCGACAAAGAACGAGGCGATGTAGCCGAAAAGTTCCGATACTTCAAACATACCGGCAGTGTAAACGCTTGTACTCACTCTGTCACTTCCATACTATTGGGACGTATGAAGATACGGTCCACCATTCAGAAGATGACACCCTACGTAGCCGGCGAGCGGCGGCCCGGAGCGATCAAACTCGCCTCCAACGAGAACCCATTGGGTCCCAGCCCCCTTGCGATGAAAGCCGCGGCAGACGCAATCCAGGAGATGCACATCTACCCCGACGGCGCCCTCACCGAACTCCGGCAGGCAATTGCGACGGCCCGAAACGTCACCCCTGATATGGTACTGCCCGGCAACGGATCGGATGAAGTCCTGACGATGATCGGCGGCGCCTTTTTCAACCCCGGTGACCGCGTCCTCATCGGCGCCCACACCTTTTCCCAGTACGCCTTCGCAGCACGCCTCTTCGACGCCCGGATACAGACAGTCTCCATGCCGGCCCTGCGCCTGACACCCCGGGCAATTCTTGACGCGGCCCGGACCGGCGACCCAGCCCGGACCAGCGGCCCCGGCGCGCCCGTCAACCCCGTCAAAGCGATCTTCATCTGCACACCCAACAACCCCACCGGACTCGCCTTCACCATGGACGAACTTGTAGAAGTTCTGGACGGCGTCCCAGCGGACACCCTGGTTGTGGTGGACCACGCCTACCAGGAGTATGCCGCCCGCACTGGCACCACCGCAGTGGCCAATGC
>JBAYPC010000214.1:0-5416 GCA_041677905.1 Alkalispirochaeta sp.
CCGCCGGCGCCAGCCAGATCAGGTTGTTCCGTTCACGGTCCAGTTCTCGCACTCGGTCGTACCCGGCCTGGGGGTCTTTCCAGACATCGCTTTCGGCCTCGTCAAAGAAAAACGCGCCGTTACCGGTGTACTCAGGGTAGATATCGATTTCACCACTGGTAATAGCCCGACGGATCACATCGGTAGGACCAAATTCGACCTGGTTCTTAACTTCAAACCCGGCATCTTCAAGAAGAAGGACCATCATGTACCCCAAAAGGCTTCCTTCTGTATCGATTTTGCTTGCCACAGTGATCGGTCCTTTTCTCTCGCCACTCTCCGAACTCTCCGAACCCTCCGAACCATCCGGGCTCTCTCGATTTCCGCCGGCCGTCAGGCCCGGAACAGAGAAAACCAGCAAAAGTGCCGCAACGACCATTATCAGTGTACCACGTCGTTTCTTGTATATAACCATGATTTATCACTCCTTTGAGTCCTAAGGATAATAAACGTGAAAAAAAAGGGCAAATCAGAGAATAACGGGATCATAGATGCGCCAAAACGACCGGGGATGTCGTTGTCCATGTTCAAGGTTCATGTGTTATGCTCGACTGAGATGATCGGTTCGAAACGGTGGCTTTTTGCGATCCTTACCGCCTCGGTCACGTTTTTTCCCATTTCCTGCGCTGATTCCGACAAAAACAACACTATCGTCACTGAGTTCGGCGTCGCCGATCTGTCAGGACTCGATAGTTCCGGCGTCAGCGCTCTCAAAGGAGACTGGGAAGTCTATCCCGGTGAGGCCTTGACCCCGCCGGAGTTGGAGCACCCGTTATCACGCAACTACGCAGCCGTACCTCCCCGGCACGGGCGCTTCTATACTCGCGATGGGTACCCGCACATAACGGGCGTTGTTACCTACCGGATTGTTTTGAAAAATGTTCTCTCCGCTTCGCCGGCCGCCGTCCGGCTGCCGCCGATGTACAGCAGCCATATTGCATGGGTCAACTCCGTGCCGATATTCGGCCGTATTTTACCCCTTTCTCCGGATAAACACGGAACGGCAACTCTGGTCATGCAAACCAAACCGAGTTATTACCCCTTCGGCGGTATGAATCACCGACCACCACTGGTGGGTCTGATCTCGGGTATTACCGAGTACACCATGGCCACCATCTTCCGGGACGGGTTGTTTATCGGGGCCCTCTTATTGCTGGGATTGTACCACCTTCTGCTCACATTCGGACCACACAGAGACAATCCAACTCTCTGTCTGGCAGTGCTGGCGATAGTCCTGGCCGGTCGGGTGTTTTTCACCAATGGCGAGCTCCTGTTCAGCCGCCTTGTACCGCTTTCAAATGTGGCCCTTACCCGGCTCATGGGTTTCACCATCTATCCGGTCCCGGCGTTGTACCTGCGGTTTATCCGAAGACTGTTTCCCCTGGAAACGGGCAAGATGCGGTTTCTTGTAATGGAGCGTGTGCTCTGGGGAATGCTTGCCGCTTCAGTGGTTGTTCCTATTCAGTGGTGGGCAGACCTGCTGTACGCCGGCATTGTCGTTATAACGGTTACGGCGTTTTTCATCGCCACATCTATCGTTCGGGCCGTCCTGGGAAAACGGAACGGTTCGGTCCTGGTTGCCTCCGGCCTGGTCGTAAACTTGGTGTTTGTTTTTACGGACGTCGCCGCCGTTTCCGGGTACATCACACTACATGCGTCGGTCGCGAGTTTGGGCTTTGTCGTCTTTACCGGCCTCAACTCACTGGCGGTCTTTCTCCGCATTGCCGACTTCAGAATTTCTCTGGCCAATCTGAGGGAACAGGCGGAGCGGGACGGTCTAACCGGACTGTTCAACCGACGGACACTGGACGCCCACCTGGAGGACGAGTGGTTCCGCCATGCCCGGGCGCGGTGGTCGGTGGCGTTGATCATGCTGGACGTAGATCGCTTCAAACCGTACAACGACACATACGGGCATCAGGCGGGAGACAACGTCCTGAAAACGATTGCCGCCATCCTGAAAGACCACGCCCGAAGATCCGGCGACATCGCGGCTCGGTACGGAGGCGAGGAGTTTACCCTCGTCCTGCCCCACACCGATATTTACAGCGCCTATAGCATTGCCGATTCCATACGACGGCAAATTGAGGATATGCGAGTTCCCCATCCAACTGGCCCGACCGGGGTTGTCACGGCCAGCCTGGGTGTCACGGCGGTTGTACCGACGGTAGCCGCCCAGTCAAACGATGGCGTCAAAAGCCTCTATGAAGCGGCCGATACCGCGCTTTACGATGCAAAATCGTCAGGCCGGAACGCCGTCCGGACATCGGTGCCTGCGGGCTATCACGTTCAAAACCGCGTCACGAATCAGAACTCTACTGTTTAGACTTATCCTGTTTGGGGTCGGACCCATCCAGGTCGGACCCATCCAGGTCGGACCCATCCAGGTCGGACCCACCCGGGTCGGAGCTGTCGGTATCAGACTCACCGTCTTGCTGATACAGAAACCGTTTGATTTTTGACGTCGGTGTTTTGACGAACGGTTCATCCTGTTCGCGAAATTCGGAAATACGGCTAAAACTGCTTAACCGCTGGTTTACCCGTTTCCTCAGATCGTCCAGGAACGTTTTTGCGTGATCACCGGCGTGGCCCGCCGCTTCCGCCGCCGCTTCGGCAGCCGCTCCCATTGCATCACCTGCGCGTCGCAGAGTGGCCTGGGTGATCGTCTTGGCGCTTTCGGCAAGATGCTCGTAGTCGACTTTTACGCGTGCTACCAGGTGGGACCCCTCCTGCAGTACCAGTGATTCCTCCACCCCGATGAACTGGTTGATCACAGACTCAATCGCCTCAGGGTAGATGTTCTCACCACCGCTGCCGAGAATTACCGTCTTGCTTCGTCCCTGGACGTAAAGACGGCCCTTCTCGTCAAAACTGCCGAGATCACCGGTACGAAACCAGCCGTCTTCGGTGAAGACTTCCGCCGTTCGCTCGGGGTCCCGATAGTAACCTTTCATGATGTTGGGACCCCGGGCCTGGATCTCTCCATTCTGTATCCGGATTTCCACCCCCGGCGTCGGTGTACCGGTACTTCGAAGCCAGTTTGAGGTGACGCTGGTACCTGCCAACAGCGGCGCCGTCTCGGTAAGGCCATACCCGATAGCGTAGGGAAACTTCATCTTGAAGAGGACCTGCTCCACGTCGGCCGACAGCGGAGCCCCGCCTATCCCGAAAAACCGGAGCCTGCCTCCGAAGGCGGCGATCAACTTCTTTCCGGCCGCCCTGTAGATAACCCGGCCCAGGACGGGGACATCCTTCAGACGCCCGGCGGCTCCCTTTGAAAGCTGCGGTATGACCTTGCTCCGCACGATTTTTTCGATCAGAAGAGGTACCGCCAACATCAGCTGAGGCCTGACACTCTGCAGCGCTTTCATCAACGTTGTCGGAGAAGCAGCGCGACTCAGGTAGTTTACCTGAGCACCCCGGGAAAAAGGCAAAAGCATACCCAGCGTACACTCATAGGTATGGGCCAACGGAAGAACCGAAAGCATCTGCTCACCTTTCTGAATACCGGCGAAATGGTCGGAATTTTCCATGTTGGATGCGATGTTGTGATGACTTAACTCAACACCCTTGGAATGACCGGTCGTACCGGATGTGTAGATAATTGCGGCGGTGTCATCCGGACCGGGGGCGACGGCGGCGTCCAGTTCGGCCAGAGCGGCGTCGGCTGCTATCACCACGTGTTCCGATAGGTACTCGTCGAGAACCGTGTCCACCAGTCGGGTTTCAACGGTGTTACCGCCCGTCCCGGCCTCACCGGCCGCCCCCAACTTTTCCTTTTGCTTTTTCGAAACATAGACCAGCTTTGCCTGAGAGTGGTCCAGAATCGCCATGACGTCTTCACTGGAAAACTCGGGCAAAACGGGGACCACAACAGCGCCATAACTGACAACGGCGAGGTACACCGGTGCCCAGGCGGGCTGGTTTTCACTCAGCAACAACACCCGGTCGCCCGGACGGATGCCGGAATCACGAAAAGAACGAAAGAGACCGGCCATAACCGACCCTATTTCCGCAAAAGTCCAGGACTGACCGTCCACATACGCCGAGGCAACTGCGTCTGGAAAGTGCCGGAGGGCATGTAACGCCGAGTCACGAATCGTCATTCTATCTGCCATCTGCACAGCCTACTTGCACCTAACTGAATAATCAAGCAAAACGGCCGTTTGTAGAAACGCCTACTATCCGTTACAAATGATATAGCGCAATTTGATTACGGGAGCGTCCGAATGGACATGTACCAGGAAATAAAAAAACAACTGAGAATCAAAACCCTGGAAAGCTATTTCCAGCCTATTTACAACCTGCGAACCGGCGCCATCCTCGGGGTAGAAGCACTCCTTCGCCCCGTTTCAACAACGGGAGAACACCTTGCGCCGGCCATACTGTTTCAGGAAGCTGAGATGAACGGCTGCCTTCTGGAGGTGGAACGGGAGGCCCGGGTAGTTGCTCTCAAGGCGTTTTCTGCAGAACTGCCCGCCAAAGACATCATACTCTTTCTGAACTTCGCAGCGTCTCTTCTGGACACCGGCAACCTGGACCCGGAACTGGTTCTATCTACGGTCCGACACTACGGGCTTGCCGTTCGAAACGTCGCCGTTGAGATGGTCGAATCCGGCGCCCACAGTCTGGAGGAGCTGTCCCGCTTCTCAAAGGCCGTTCGACAGGCGGGGTTTCTCATCTGCCTGGACAACTTCGGTACCGAGCACTCAAGCCTGGAACGGGTTGCTCTGATTCGGCCCGACATTATCAAGATCGACCGTTCCATCGTAAACGGCGTTGATGAGTCTCCGCGAAAACGATCGGTTCTTCGTTCTGTGGCCTACATGGCGAAGTCAATCGGCGCTTTGAGTCTGGCCGAAGGTATTGAACGGTATGAAGACCTGCAGGTTTCAGCCCTTGAGGGCATTGACCTTGCTCAGGGATTCCTCCTTGGACGCCCCGTTCCGACGGTAGAGACGGCGTTTCATCGAAAAGAAAAGTCGTCGACCCCCTACTTTGACACACTGGAACAGGATCTCCGGGAGCACCTGAGGTCGCAAAGCGACCTGTTCGGCACAATACACGAATACGTTGATGCCCTGGCGAAATCTCTGGCGCAGCAGCCGTTGGTCACCCTGGAACAGGAGTTGGAACGGGTGATTCTGGATATTTCGGTATTTGACGCGGGGTATATCCTGAATCCCCAGGGTGTCCAGGTTACCCGAACCGTCATGACCCGACAGAGAAAACGACAGGAGCGGCATCCCCTCTTTCATCCCACTCCGCAGGGTACCAACCACCGTCTGAAGAACTACGCATACGGCCCGGGAGCCCTTGATCGCGACCGTTTTATCACCAAACCCTACCGTTCTCTCAACAGCGGGGAGCTCTGTCG
>JBAYPC010000215.1:0-5390 GCA_041677905.1 Alkalispirochaeta sp.
GCTCACACACAAACTCGGGAGGTACACCCTCAAGTTTTCCGAGCCTCGGCAGCGGTGTATTGACCACCAGAACGACCTCCTCCGGGGCGGGGCGGCAGCGGGCCACGTCGTAGTCACCGTTCAGGTAGACCGTCCGGTCGGCCATGTCCGCCTGATCCTCCCAGAGGCGGGTGGTTGCCGTAAGGATCAGCCCGGGATGTTCCTGCAGATCCCGGGCGGCCCCGGCAATGCGCCCAAGGAACGAGCTTTTTCCTCCGGCACCTACAACGGCGATGGGTGAGTTTTCAGGAGGATTCAGCAGGTTCCAGAGATTCATAGGCCCTGCAATTCCTATGATCCGTCTGATCGAGCCTTCCGGATCAGCCGCTGGGCTGCGGCGTTCCCTTCCCGGAAAAGCGCCTCTTCATCATACCCGGTCAGTCGCCCGTCCCGGACGGCGACGTGCCCATTCACAATGGTGTAGGCCGTGCCGTGGTTGTAACCGGCAAAGATCAGCGCCGCAACCGGATCCTCTAATGCACCGGCGTATTCAAACCGGTGAACATCAAACAGGGCCAGATCGGCAGCCCACCCGGCCGCCACCTTCCCTACCCGTTTGTACCCAAGGGTGCGCGCACCACTCACCGTCGCCATATCCAGAATATCCCGGGCTCCAATGGCGTCGGACCCGTACTGCACCCGCTGCAGAAGCAGAGCGTTTCGCATCTCACCGACGTAATCACTGCTGTCATTACTCGCCGAACCGTCGACACCAAGAGAAACGGGAATTCCCCGTTCACGCATCTCCTTAACGCGGGCAATTCCCGAGCCCAGCCGCATATTGGACGACGGACAATGACACACCCCGGACCCGGTCTCCTCTAACACCGTCAGTTCGTCGTCGGTAAAGTGAATTCCATGGGCAAAGTAGACATCCGGACCGACGTAGTTGCAACTCTCCATAAGAGCCAACGGCCGTTTGCCGAACGTCTCCATGCAAAAAGCATCCTCGTCTTTCGTCTCTGCAAGATGAGTATGAAGTCGAACGCCGAAGCGTCGCGCCAGGGCCGCGGTCTCCGTCATCAGCTCCGGTGTGACTGAAAAGGGACTACAGGGGGCCAGGACGATGCGCCGCATGGACAGTTCAGAGTCGTCGTGAAACTTCCGGATCGCCTCTTCACTGTGCTCTAAAATCTCCCGGTCCGTCTGAACCACCGTATCCGGCGGCAGACCGCCGTCTTTCTTACTGAGGGACATAGAACCCCGAGACGGCGAAAAACGAACCCCCAGCGCAGCGGCGGCATCAAACTGGATTTTCACGATATCGCCGGTGAAGTCCCGGGGATAGAGGTAGTGGTGGTCCGTTGTGGTAGTGCACCCCGTTTTCAGAAGCTCCCCCACCCCCAGGAGGGTGGACGCCCGAACAGCTTCCGGGTCCAGGTACTTCCATATCTCGTAGTGGTAGACGAGCCACTCAAAGAGTTTGGCGTCCTGGGCTTCCGGTAGCGCCCGGGTAAGGGTCTGGTAGAAGTGGTGGTGGGTGTTCACAAAGCCGGGGATCACCACCATCCGGGAAGCGTCGATAACCTCGACCACGCCATCTGTCCCTTCCACGCCGGCCAGGTCGGAAAGCTCATCGGTTTCGATCTGTGGCGCAATCCGGACGATCCGGTTCCCCCCTACGGCGATATCCCAGCCCCGGCCGCCGTCAGTCACTTCAGGAGACTCAATGTAGAAACAGTCTTTGATCAGGATCATTGCCTACCCCTTTCAGTCGTGACGGCGAAGAAGGGACCCGTATCCGGGTTCAACTGTAACGCCGTCGGTGTCGTTGTATACTACCTGCCCCCGGACAACGGTCGTCTTCACCCGTCCGCGGAAGGTCATTCCCTCAAAAGGCGTTACCTTGCCTTTTGAAAAAAACTCATCACCCCGTACCGTCCATACCCCGTCGGGATCCAGGAGGACACAGTCACCGTCCCGCCCCGGCAGAAGCGCCCCTTTTCGGTGATCGATTCCCCACCGCCGGGCCGCGGCCTGGGAGGTTACCTCTACCAGGCGCCGCAAGGTGAGCCGCCCCGCCCGATACCCCTCTGAGTAGAGAAAGGGCAGCAACGTGCCGCTTCCGGGGATACCGGCATAATCGGTCCAGATGGAACCGGTCTGCTTTTGCGCCGCTGGAGCGGGAGCATGGTCCGAGGCGACGTAGGAGAGGTCGCCTTGGGCAAGGGCACTCCAGAGGGCCGTGCGGTTTGGTTCAGCTTTGATCGGCGGGGTCACTTTGGCCGCCGAACCGATCCGGGAAAAGTCGTCCAGATCAAATGCGAGGTAATGGGGACACGTTTCGCCGGTGACAAAGGAATTGGCCGCCACGATCTCAGCGCCCCGGCGGGTACTTACGTGGACGATATGCAGGTCACTTTCGGTTATGCGGGCCAGCTCGGCGGCGTTCAGGATAGCCAGTATCTCCGCCGCTTCCGGCCTGGCCGATACGAAATCTGCTACTGTATTCCCCCGGGCCATGGCCGCGTCGGTGGCGCCCTCTGAAAACTGCAGGTCCTCCGCGTGGAGCAGGACCGGCCGGCCAAGACGGCGCGCTTCGGTGAGAACCCGGCTGAACTGGTAGTGGCCGACGTGGTGAAACCGCTCCATGACGGAGATGAAGTAGGTCTTGAAACCGAGCACCAGCGGAGCGAGCTCTTCCATACCTCGGGGAAACTCTTCCGAGAAGGACTCGTCGGCCACGCCACCGTACAATCCGTAGTCGATAACCGCCCGGGAGCGGATGCTGTCGTACTTTGTTCTGAAGTTTTCCCCGTTTGTAACGGGAGGTATGGAGGTACAGGGCATATCTACCACCGTGGTTACCCCACCGGATGCGGCGGCAGACGTTCCGTGGTAGAAGTCTTCCCGGTCGGTAAAACCGGGTTCATCAAAGTGGACGTGGGGATCAACTACACCGGGCAGGACCAATAACCCCCGGGCGTCGATTGTGGGCAATGAACCGGATGTAGTCCCGGCGGAACTCGATACAGAGTGGATAACGCCGTCCTTGATCAGAATGTCCGCTTCAACCGGTTCTTCGTTGTTGGGCAGCATGACCAGGCCGCTTTTGATTAGGAGATGGCCACCCCCAGGATGACTATCGTCTGTAAGTTTGACCACGCACCTATTGTCAGCCCCATCCGGTGTACCGTCAAGTAAAGTATCAACAACTAAAGTATCAACAACTGACGACGTTACTTGACCCGGCTCAGACCCATTGCCTTGACCATCCAGCGGGGCAGCGGTTTTTCCATGCCCCGTTTCTGCAGGTCCAGGTACCAGTTCAACTTTTTCATGATCGGTATCTTGTGGGTTTCTACAAACTCAATCAGCGTACCGTCGGGGTCCTCGACGTAGGCAAACCGCCCCCCTGCTTCGCCCATATCAAAACGAGCGCCCGAGTCCACCGTGAAGGGATGCCCCGCAGCTTCACAACGGGTCTTCAGTATGTCCATACCGACAACGTCAAAACAGAGATGGATAAACCCAAGGTCACCCCAGAACCGATTCTGAAACACCGGTTTCCCCGTGTGGCCCGGTACTTCGATGAGTTCTATTCGCGTTTCTCCAAAGAGACGGCTAAACGCACCGGCGTGACCGGCTGAACGGGTTAGAAGGACCCGCCGCAGCCGTCGGTCTCCCCCGGGAAAGCAGGCGAGGTCTGCAAAGGGATCGTGTTCATCGTAGATCTTTGTGTCGTATCCAAGAACAATCGCGTAAAAATCCAGGGCGGCGGCCATGTCGGAGACGCCGATCATGACACCGGACACGCCACCGGTCTGCCGCCGAGGGGCCGAAAACCAGTCACTGCTTTCCACCAGCTGAAAGTGATTTCCCCAGGGGTCCCTTATTCCGACTCGTGCTTTTCCAGCGGGGTCGTCATGGACTGCGCCCAGGACATCCACTCCCTGGGCCTGCATGCGCTGGTACGCCTGGTGAACCCCCCGGGTCTTGATTCGACCGACAAGCAGGCCGTAATCGCCTATTTCAATGGGCCGCGGCGGCGGCTGAGGTTCCCGGCTGGTGTACTGCCATATCTCAAACCCGCCGCCGCCGGCGAGATTCACCGCAAGCATGGCGTCCCGTGCGTGTACCTCTCCCCCGGTGTACCGCGTCATTAACGGCGCTTCCGCCGCTTCCCGAAAGATGGGTACATCCATATCAAATGTCGTCCGATACCAGTCGAATGCGTCGTCGGTATTCGGAACACCGATGCCAAGCTGTTGAATGCCGCTGAAGAGGACGTTGTACATGGAAAGATCACTCCTTTTACCATCTGAGTCTAACAAAAAAGTGTGCGTTGGTCACGGGAGACGGACAAAGAGAAGGGCCCACTGCAGCCCCGCCAGTACGGTCAGAACACCGACCCCCGCCACCGACGAACGTCCTGCCGTTTCCTTTCGCGCCTGCGTATCTGATACGGAATCGTCCATCTGCCGCAGGGACTGGTACAGACCGACCAGCAGTTCATCGGCGCTGCGCAGCGGTGATGAGGCGCGCAGCTCGTCACGGCGCTCCATGATCTGCTCAAAAGACCAGAAGAGTTTGCCCGCAACAGCACCGGCCCTGCCGGGTATTCTCAAGTCTGCCCGGACGGAGATAAGAGAAAGAAAGACCATCCCGACAATGGTGAGTGCCTTGAACCCGCCGCTTTTGAGGGCGCCCGCGGTGATCGGGAACTTCCCGATCTCCATCAGAACCTCTCCTGTTGGAATGAGCAGGTGAAAAAAGGTGATCCCCACTGATATGGTAAGAAAGTACACCCAGAGAAGCCGCTTTCCCGCAACTACTGTCAACCACCCAAAAAGAACGACCTGAGCGATCCGAATAACGAGGCTGTCCTGAAAGAGAAACGCCGGTAACGTTGCCATTCCGGCAAAAAACAGCGCCTTGGCGGAGATGTTGGCCGTCATCCACGGGTTCTGACGTCGAAGACTCACGGTGCCGGCTCCGTTCCTACAATCTGGTGGTAGTCCGAGGTAAGGAGCGAAACCCACCGGGAAAACCCGAGAAAGTACTCTGCCACCACGCCCACAAAGACCCCGG
Source organism: Alkalispirochaeta sp. (assembly GCA_041677905.1). GTDB lineage: Bacteria > Spirochaetota > Spirochaetia > DSM-27196 > Alkalispirochaetaceae > Alkalispirochaeta. The sequence continues at coordinate 5,071 of JBAYPC010000215.1, forward strand.
CAACGGTTCCAAGAATGAGAAAGGGCGGCGCGATTATCCAGGAGGTCGGCCCGAAGATGAAAAGCACCGACAGGACAACCTGGACGGTGTTACTGGCCAGGGCACCGGCGGTACTGATACCGATAAGACTCACCCGTCCACGGCCGAGTCGGCATAAACCGATCATGACCAGAACACTGGTAAAAGAACCGAACAGAGAAAAGAGAAATACGTAACTCGCCAACGTTCCGTTTATAAGCCCCTGCCCGATAACTTTCAGCGCCGTCAACGCCAGAATATCCCGGTACCGGAAGGACCGGATCATAAGGAGGATGGGGATA
>JBAYPC010000216.1:0-5388 GCA_041677905.1 Alkalispirochaeta sp.
TACCGTGGCAGACGACCCGACTCCTCACGTTCAACGGCCGGTTGTATCTCTGCGGGCCCTGGGTAGCGGGAACGACACTGGCTGAACTCGTCTCCTCCGGTGGCGTGTCCGACGACACCGTTGCAGCAGTCGCCCAGGGCATGGCAAAGGCGGTGGAGACCGGCGGCCACATCCTCTGCAACACCGGAACGTCCCTCGTGACCGACGACGGGGGTGTGCTCCTCCTCGATGACGAACTTGCCGGAGAGATCAACCGGTACCTCCCCCTGGAACGGCGCCGACAAACGGTCTTTCCCTACCGGATCAACCGGTTACTCGGTCAATCCGCCGGTGTCTACCAGACCGGCGCCGTGCTGTGGCACCTCGTCACGGGCCAACCCGTTTGCCGGGAACCGACCGAGGAGAAATCCGACCGGTGTCACGACCGGGTACGGTCCCACCCGGCGATTCACCGGGTCGCTCCCCGGATCCGCCCCGATGTTGCCCGGAGCATAGAACGGCTCATTACCGACCCGGACGACCCCGAAGGGGTGCGGACTATCAGAAAGATCGCCGCCGCCGCGCAGAACCAGGGTATCGGAGAAGAGATAAATGACGAGGAGGCCCGCCGGCGGCGTCAGGCGGCAGAAGAATCGGTACGGAAGTCCGACCGGTCCTGGGCACGGCGACAGTTCGTACAGCATCGGGGGCGGACGGTGCTCATAGCTGTAGTTCTTGCCGTTCTGGTTGGAACCGTCCCCTTCCAGATCATCCGCAACCGGCTCAGTCCTCCATCCACGGCGGGTCTGGGACCGGTTGACGTAGCCACCCGTTTTTATGAAGCGTGGCAGGACTTCGACCACGCCGTGATGGACGACGCCCTTGCAAAGGGGGTCGCCGACGGTCTGATGAAAGAGGTCACCAACGTGTTTGTCATGGCCCGAGTTCAGACGGCGTACGGTTCGGAAGGGAACATCGTCTCTGCTCCCGACTGGATTGCCGCCGGTAAGCCCCAGGACAAACTGCCCTACGGGCCGGTGATCACCGACTTCACCGTTTTGCGTCGGGGAGAAACGGAGACGGTCATCGTCGTCGACTACGAAATGTGGCGGCCCGATTCACCGGATGAAGAAGAAGGTGCGCCCTTCGGCACCGTTTCGGTTATGAGGGACCGACTTACCCTTACCACTACCCGGTGGGGCTGGGAGATATCCGAGATCATCACAACCATGACGACACCGCCAACGGCGGTGCCGCCGGCCGCACCGGCGGTCTCACTTTCACCTGGCAGCGAGACTCAGAAGGTACGAAACGAGGCCTGAACCGATAAGGACGCCCCCGCCGATTATTGCACCCGTACTGGGGCCGCCGTGTTTCAAGTCGTCGGCCGACCGGGCGCCGTCTACATACCAGGCGCCGGCCAGACCGGCCAGCTCCGTCACGACACCGAGACCGACCATCCAGTGGCCCGCCCGCCGAAGCTGCCGCGCCTCACCCTCACCGGTGGACGGCGTGATCAGACGTCGAATCCGCGCATCCGCAGGAGCATCCAATGTGATCTGTTCCGGTTCGCGGACCTCCTTAACTGTCTCGGGAACGGTACTCACCTGGTCCTGTTCGTCGTCCGTCGGACCGAGAAGCCCTTCCCGACGCAGACGCTGCAGTTCCTCGAACCGGCGCCGTTCCTCGATGAGTTGCTGAACCCGGACGGTTATACCGGGAAATTCCTTTTCAACCTTACCCGGATCGACCGGTTCTTCGCGAAAGTTCTGTTCCAGCCAGTACAGTTCTATGCCCGGGTCGATGGCGTCCTGTCGAAACACGACCGGCCCCGGCGGAAGCCCGACAGCCTCCGGTTCCGCAGGCGTGACCTGCACCATTTCGTTGGCCTGCAGCCGTACAACCTGCGGCTCAGGAGCGACCGTCTCGGTGACCGTCTCGGTAACATCGACTTCGCCGTCAAAGACGTAGACCCTGGTCTGTAGCTGGGCCACCCCTGTCTCTGTGGATGTTGATGGGGAGGGCCGTTCAACGACCATGTCATACCCGAAATCGGTACCACGAACTCCGGCCACAGCCGTAAATCCACGAATCTCAAAGCGGTCGTCCCTGGCAACCCGTTCCACCCGGGCACGAAGCCGTCCATAGGACATGCTGAAAGAACCGCCCCCGGACCCGCCGATCCGTTCAATCTCGAAGGTGGTGTTCTCAGCGATTTTTACGACCGTCCGGGACGGCATGACCTGCATTTCCACAAAAGTGTCGCCGTCGGTCTGGACGATATCCCCCGGAAGCAACGGCATGCCGATGACGTTGTCCACCAGAACGTCGTAGGTCGTCAGTTCATCATTCCGAAAGACCGAAAGGTTGTACCCTTCGGCATATGTCACAAACGCGTAGGACTCGTCGCTCCGTTGGGCCCACAGGGCTGAGGAAATGAAGAGAAGAAGGAACACTGTCACAGAAACCGCCGGCCGACGCGTTGGTGTCATGAAGGGCATTTTATCCCGAGATACTTCAAATCACAACCAATCATAGATCATAGAATCACCTGTCTCGGTCGCAACCGCAAAACCGCCGTGCCGCCAACGATTCGACCAAAGCACAGAAACCGATCACGATTTCCGGTAAACTTGGAGATGACGCAAAACACTATCAGATCCGAGCGGTGCGTTCGGCCAAGCAAAGATCGTTGAATGGTCGGACGAAGACCAATGCTATATCGGAAGTGCACCGGGACTGATTCTCGGTGGATGTCACGGTGACGATGAGAAACAAGTCTTTGAAGAACTGTGTCAAATCGTCGAAGAAACCATAGAGCTCTATCAGAAGGACAACAAACCTTTGCCGCCTGCAACCGCAGGCCTTGATCTCGCCAATCGGTTGCAGAACATTGCATAGCACGGTGCTCGAATGCATTAAAATTCGGTTTGATAACTCGCCCACCGCTCGCTTCTCATGTTTATGTGTAACAGCTCCGGCACAACTTGCACGGGAAAGGTATTCCCGGTACGGTTTCTGTAATGGAAAAAGTGCCCGGCGAGATTCGGCTGAACACGACAGACTCTGAGCTGAACCAGCTGTTACAGCGGAAAAGCGACTCGGCTGTGGGCTATCACCGCCATTTCAGCCAGGGGGAGGACTTTTTCCTGCGTCTGGGCCGGGAGTACACCGTTCCTTCATTTGCCATACACCACGACGTCTCTTCTCTGACCCCCGATCCGGCGTATCTGAAATCACTGCGGCAGTTCATGGCGGAACTGCAGCCGATGCTGCCAGGTGTTTTTGAAGGGTTGACCTACGTCTTTGATCCCGCCGAGGTACTCAGGCCCGGTTTCTTTCAACTTTACCGCGTTTCCGGGGTGTGTTACCTCTACCTGCTGAAACTGGACCTCCTCTATCGTCCTCAGAATCACGTGGTTGTGGAAAAAGGGTCCAACGACACCACCCCGGTGTACCGCACCGCCAACCTCGTCGTTGAGGCGGCTGTGGTGCCCCTGAAAGACGTCGACAGTTGCAATGACAGGTCCGCCGACGACGGCTCCGGCGACGGCCCGCACTCGTTTCTGGTGGACCAGCTGATCTCGGACACCTGGATCGGGGAGACGGGCCGCGGCTACTTCGTGCAGGGTATCTGGATCGACGCCGATCTGAACAAGTTCTTTACCAAACTGGTTATCCCGGAGGGAAAGCGGATATACCCCTATTACCCCTTCAGCAGCAAGTTCCGGACGATCTGCTACCATCCCGTTCGCCTGGAAGCGGACGCCCGCCGGGAGGCAATTCCCTTCCTGCACCAGGTGCGGGAGTTTCTGACTCCCCACCTGGATGAAATCCAGGCGGTCCTTCGGGAGACGGAGTTCTCACCGGACATACCGCTGTTTCAGCACCTTCGCGCCAAGGTACCTCCCGAATGGCCGCGGTATTTTGATACTTTTTCCCTGGATGTCTACCTGAACGACCAGGACATGCGGGAGTTTGAGATAGTGGAGACGACGGAATAGTGAACATCAACCCATTGAAGAACGACCTTTCCGGACTGCGCGTGACCGTCATGGGCCTGGGTGTCCACGGCGGTGGTCTGGCGGCGGCACAGTACGCCGTCCGCAGAGGAGCAAAGGTCACCGTCACGGACCTCCGGGATGAGGGGGCCCTCGCCTCCAGCCTGGACCACCTGCCCGACGGCTGCCGAGTTGTCCTGGGGCGGCATGAGCGGGAAGATTTTTCCACTGCCGACCTCGTTATAAAGAACCCGGCGGTGCCCCGGAGGGCACCCCTTTTGGCGGAGGCCCCGGCCGTTACCAGCGACATCGCCCTCTTTCTGGCGGAGTGGACGACTCTGAACGCGGGTGTGTCGGCATCGACCGGCTCGGTAGGCACGGCGCCTCTAGTGGGGATAACAGGAACCAAAGGGAAGAGCACCTGCACCTCCCTGACGGCCCACCTCCTGGCGGGTACGTTTCCGGGGACCCGGCTTGGGGGCAACATCACCATCTCTCCTCTGGCATTTCTGGATGATCTGGCGCCGGGCGACCCGGTGGTTCTGGAACTGTCGTCGTTCCAGCTGGGAGACCTGGCGTTTTTCCGCCGTCACAACCGGCGGGAGGGGTCCCGTATTCCCCAGGGACTGCCGGAGGCGGTGTTTTTGCCGGTGTTACCGGCTTTGGTCGGTGTTATCACCAACATATTACGGGACCACCAGGACTACTACCGGTCCATGGACGACTACGTAGAAGATAAGCGGGAAGTCTACCGGAACGTCCCCTCCGACGGAGCGGTGATCCTCCCGGCGGATGACCCGTGGACGTCGTCGTTCCTTGCCGATCTGGACGGCGCCGGGTTTCGCGGACGGAAGTACCTTGTCGGCGCCGACGGTAACGACGACGCCGGTGACGACGATGGCGGTGACGACGATGGCGGTGACGCCAGGCGGGCGGCGGTGCCCCGGCCCGAAACGCTGCCGCTGCCGGGCAGACACAACCGGCTCAACATCCGTATGGCTATGCTCGCTGCACGGCACGTCGGTGTCCCGGAGGAGACGGTCCTGCAGAGGCTGGCCACCTTCCCCGGCGTGCCCCACCGGATGCAGACGGTGGCACGGCGACGGGGTATCCGGTATGTGAACGACACGGCCGCTACTATCCCCGAAGCGGCCCGGGAGGCGGTGACCGCCTATGCGGAAGACCCCGGAACGGGACTGGTCTGTCTGATTGCCGGCGGCAGTGACAAGGGGCTGGATATGGCTCCCCTCCTTGAGGCGTTCAGAGTTGTCGGCACCACCGGTGGGGCGGTGGCCCTTCTTGCGGGGACCGCCACAGACAGGCTGATGCCGTACCTGGACGGTGAGGACTTGCCGCTTATCCGCACATTCGGGTCGCTCCGGGAGGCGGTGGACTTTCTGACGGAACA
>JBAYPC010000217.1:0-5328 GCA_041677905.1 Alkalispirochaeta sp.
ACGCCCGGAAGTTCCACCCGTTTTCGCGTGGAACTTCCTTTTAGTCACGCCCGGAAATCTGTTCCGTCAAATCACGGAAACCTTTCGTGGAAAGTCGGGGAAAATTCTCCTGGCAGGGAACAGTGTAGAAACCAAACCTGGTTTTGGTATCCACATTCACTGGGCAGTTGCACAGCTGTTCACTAAAACGGGTGCTTTTGCCGTCAATAAAGAAGGGGTTCGTGTTGTAAACGAAGGTGGCGACGAGTTAGACATTGCCCTGGCGTCAATGCATCAATCTTCGGACGGACGTCTTTACATTGTCATGGATCAAGAGTCTTACGACCTTTTCTCCAGTGTTCTGGTTCAATACAACGCCTTTACTCAGGAACAACTGGAAGGTTTTATCGCTGAAAATGGCAGCGGAATCACGAAACTGGTAAAAAATGACAGTCTGTCAGAAGCGGCCGCAGCACTCGATTTGGATGTCGATGCGGTGCTTCAAACCGCCAAAGACTTTAATGCCGGTGTGGATGCCGGTGCAGACGCCTTTGGGCGCACGGGAATTAAGGAGTTTGGAGACGGTCCATACTACATCATGCAGACTGTTGCACGCTTTGCAACTTCTCTTGGTGGTGTAAACGTTACTGATAATCTGGAAGTGCTCGACATTAACGAACAACCTGTACCGGGGCTTTTCGCAGCTGGTGAGATTGTAGGTAACGTAAACGGTTCGTATGCACACTACCTGATCTGGTGCTACGGAGCGGGTAAGCACTTCGGGGATATTATTCCTGCTTACATCCAGTAGATAAAACTCCAGGAATTACGAAAGGTTTGAAACGGCCGGGAACGGGAATTTTATTTCCTGTTCCCGGCTTTTCGCGGTTGGCCGGCTGGCTGTGTTCAGCATACGCGGCACCGGTCCTCACGATCCAGGTTTTGTATCCTACGTACTTTTCGCATTTCCCGCGTTTCGGGCGTTTCCGGCGTGGTTGTCGCGGTACTGCCGGGGGCTGATGCCTTCGTACTTGCGGAAGACGGTGGAGAAGTAGCTGTCGCTCTCAAAACCGACGCGGGAGGTGATCTCGTGGACGCGGGTATCGGGTTCGCGGAGGAGGATGTCTTTGGCGCGGTCGATGCGGCGTTTGTTGACGTACTCTGTGGGGCGGTAGCTGGTGAGGGAGCGGAAGATGTCGCAGAAGTACTGGGGTGTTACGCCGACGGTGGCGGCGAGTTCGTCAAGGCTGATAGGGCGGTGGATCTCCGCTTCGATGAGATCAAGGGCGGGCTTGAGGCGCTGGACGGTGCTGTCTCGACTCTCGTTTCCATCGCGTTGGACGTACTTCAGAAAATCCAGAAGGAGCTGGTAGACGATGGCCGAACCATCGATTCCCCGCAGGGGGTAGTCGCTCTGGAGGGTGGTGAGGGCCTTTCTGACTCGTGAGGCGATGATCGCACTGTTCGACAGGCGGTAGACTCCGGTAACCCGCATACCGAGGTAGTGGAGGATGCTTGGGACGTGGTGCCCGCTGAAGGTGATCCAGTGCACGTACCACAGGTCGTTTATGGGATAGTAACGGTGCTCTTCGTCGGGGTAGAGGAGCATGCCTTCGTCCTCGCCCATTTCTACTCTTTCCTCCGGTCCATGGAGGACTCCCCGGCCGCGAATTGTCTGGATCCACTGGTAGGCGGGGAAGCCAAACGGGCGTTCGATGGCATACTGATAAAAATCGCAGCCCGCTCCGATCAGTTGAAAGGGCAGCTCGTTTTCTACCTCCGTCGGTGGGGCCAGGATGAAGTCTCCATCCCGGCGCCCTTCATCGTGCTGGTTTTTCATCTTGCTTTTACCCTCGCACGGAATATTCTAACAGCTATCTGAATATTTCTAAAGTATTTCCTCGGATGGGCGGATTCAATATGCAATAATATGCAAAAAATGCCCGTTTATTCCGATTTTACGTATAAATATGCAAATAACGGCGTTGCACGGAGATTTCTCGTGGTTGAAGGGGTGTAATCTGAAAAACAGATAACTCGCAGAAAATCTTGAGATTGACCTGATATGGAAGGGGGCCGGACAATGATTCATAAACCTGTAAGGAGGATTTTCTATATGCGACGAATCATTCTGCTTCTGCTTGTAGTGACTTTACTTGTTCCGATGGCGTTTGCCGGAGGAAAGAGTGAGGCAGCCGGTGCCGGTCGGCGCTCCCTTGTAATCAACTCTAACCTCTCTGATCCGGCGCCTCGGGCCGCGTTTCAGACGATGGTGGACCGCTTCAAGGCGGAGTATCCCGATATCGACGTTACCCTCAACACCTTTGACCACGAGGCGTACAAAACGGCGATCCGAAACTTCCTTGCTTCCGATCCGCCGGATGTGGCGCTCTGGTTTGCGGGGAACCGGATGAAGTTTTTCGTCGATCAGGGGCTCATCATGGACGTGTCGGACCTTTGGAAAGAGGCGGACTTCAACGACTCGATGGCGTCAAGACGCGCGGCCTTTACCGTTGGTGGCAAGCAGTACGGCGTCCCCTGGGGTTACTACCAGTGGGGTGTGTTTTACCGCAAAGATATCTTTGACCAATACGGTCTCAGCGTTCCGAAGAACTGGGATCAGTTCCTCACCGTGGGTGATACGCTGCTCGCCAACGGGATCACCCCCGTCACGATCGGGACCAAGTTCCTCTGGACCGCCGGCGGCTGGTTTGACTATCTCAACCTGCGGATCAACGGCTACGACTACCACATGGGCCTTACCGCCGGAGAGATTCCCTACACTGATCCGGGTCTCGACGAAGTCTTTGACGTCTGGGAAGACCTGATCGACCGTGGCTTCTTCTTGCCGAACCACGCGACCTACTCCTGGCAGGAGGCTCAGGCGCCGTTCATAAACGGCAAGGCGGCGATGTACCTGATCGGTAACTTTATGGTGCCCGATCTGGAGTCGGCCGGGGTAATCGACGACGTCGACTTCTTCCAGTTTCCCGTCATCAACCCCGCCGTCGGAATGTACGAGGACGCTCCTACCGAGGCGTACCTGATTCCGTCGGGGGCCAGGAACGTGGAAGAGGCGAAGCTCTTTGTAGAGTTTGTCTCCCGACCGGATATCCTCGCCGACTTTGCCTATGAGGTAGGGAACATTCCTCCCAATAAGTACAGTCGACCACCGGAAGACCGCTTCACGATTGCAGGATTTGAGATGCTCAACGCCGCCGACGGTCTTGCGCAGTTTTACGATCGGGACACGAGCCCCGAGATGGCCTCCGTCGGAATGCAGGGTTTTCAGGAGTTCATGGTAAAACCGGAGCGTGAGGATGCGATCCGTCAACGTCTTGAGGGTGAGCGTCAGCGAATCTTCAAGTAGGCGTAATTGTACGATCCAAGATGCATGATCGGGTGGCGGCTGTTGCCACCCGCGGCTCTTTCAAAACTACTTTTTGAAAGAGCCGTGTCCGATTTTTATCGAGAGCCCCGATTCCTTTACCAAGGACCGATATCGTGAAAAAAGAAACCGAGTACCGTTGGCTGCGACTCCAGTTTACTCTGGCGCCGGTCTACTTCCTGGCGCCGGCGGTGATTCTCTTTTCCCTGTTTGTACTCTGGCCGGTGGTGCAGAGCATCTGGATCAGCTTCCATAAGTGGAGCGGTTTTGGTGAGATGGTCTGGATCGGCCTTGCCAACTATCGGGAACTTTTTGGTGATGCCGACTTCCACATCGCCTTTGCCAACAACATGCGGTGGCTCCTCCTGATGCTGATGGCCCCGTTGGCGGGTCTCTTTCTCGCCCTCTTTCTCAACCAAAACGTCCGTGGAATCCGGATGATCAAGTCGCTCTTCTTTTTCCCGTTTGTCATAAACCTCGTCGTCATCGGTCTCATTTTTTCGTGGTTTTACAACCCCGATCTGGGTCTCCTGGCGGAGCTCCTCCGGTTGGTGGGTATGGAGCCGATTCCCGTTCTGGCCGATGAAAATCTCGCCACCTACGGGATTATCATAGCCAACCTCTGGCCCCAGACGGCGTACGCGATGATCCTCTTTCTCACTGGTCTCACCAGTATGAACAGCCAGGTCCTCGAGGCGGGTCGGATAGACGGCGCGGCGGGGTGGACGATGCTCTGGAACGTCGTTTTGCCGCAGCTGCGGGGGCCGCTTTTATCGCTGTGGTGGTGACGGTGATCGGTGCACTGAGGAGCTTTGATCTGATCGCGATCATGACCGCCGGTGGTCCCTGGGGGAGCTCCAACGTACTCGCCTACATGATGTACCAGGAGTCGCTTTTCAATTTTCGTATGGGATATGGCGCATCAATTGCCGTCATTCTCTTCTTGATCATGACCGTCTTTATTGGATTTTTCCTGCGGACGGTCGTTAAAAACGAGAGGTAGTCTGATGTTTCCCACACCGATTCAACGTACATCCCTGCCGGTTCGGGTGCTCTACCGCGTCTCCCTGTTCGCTCTTCTTATGGTCTGGCTCTTGCCGATGCTGGCAATTCTCGTTACGTCCATTCGCGGCAACGCCGATATCATTTCGGGCAACTACTGGGGTTGGCCGACGGAGTTTAAGCTCTTTGAAAACTACGCGGAGGTCTTCAACCCCGCCCGCAGCCCGATGTTCCAGTACTTCATCAACTCCGTAGTGATCACGATCCCGTCGCTGTTTATGGCGATCTTCTTCAGCGCGATGGCGGGTTACACCCTCGCGATCCACCGCTTTCGGGGGCGGATATTGATCTTTGCCGTCTTTATCGCCGGCAACTTTGTCCCCTATCAGATTCTGATGATCCCGGTCCGCAGCCTTTTCGCAAACTTTGAGCTCCTGGACACGCTGTGGGCGCTTATTATCTTTCACACCGCCTTCCAGATCGGTTTTGCCACCTTCTTCCTGCGTAACTTTATCGTCGATCTCCCGATCGCCCTGGTGGAATCTGCGCGGATCGAGGGGGCGACCGAAATGGGGGTCTTTTTTCGGGTGATCGTGCCGCTTATCAGACCGGCCCTCGCCTCGCTGGGCGTGCTCCTGTTTACCTTCATCTGGAATGACTTCTTCTGGGCCCTCACGCTGGTGCAGAGCGACAAGGCGCGGCCGATCACCTTTGGGCTCCAGGCGCTGCGCGGGCAGTGGTCGATCTCGTGGAATCTGATTGCAGCCGGCTCGGTGATTGCGGCGGTGCCGTCGGTGATCGTCTTCTTTATCTTGCAGCGCCAGTTTATCGCGGGGCTCACCTTTGGCGGGGTGAAGGAGTAGTTGCGACGATGATCAATATCAGCGCCGACGGGCTCACGTTTCACCTCACCAACGGTCACTACAGCTACGGGATGCACGTCTCCGGTGGGCGGTTTC
>JBAYPC010000218.1:0-5303 GCA_041677905.1 Alkalispirochaeta sp.
GGGTGTACGACAATTTCGTTTGAGCCATCGATTTAGGCACTGCGGCGCCGGTCCATAAACTTATCAAAGCGATCGCTCAGCTTGAAACACCGGAGGGCAATGATGGCGTTGGCCCCCCGAACGGTCCAGTGCATACCCGACTGCTTTACCCTGGCGCCAATGACGTGTTTGCATCCGGATTCAACAATGCCGCTGGATGTGCATAAGCCCATCTTTCTGAAGAGGGGATAGTCCAAGCGGTCCTTGTTCGTTATCAGATAGTCTCGGCATTGTCGGGCTTCCTTGTGCTTTTTCGTCAAGGATTCAAGCTTTTCAATGATGCTCTCCAGCTTCCCTGCTTCCAGTTCATCGCGGCACGTCTTGGCCCACTGGGAACCGAACTCATTCTCCGCCCCGAAAATCGCCTTCGCCGCATTGGAAATAGTCCCCTTGGCATGGAACAGATCAATGATCTGGATGGCATCAGGAAATTGTTCATCCGCAATATTCCATATCCACTTCGCTCCATCCCCAATAACAACCTGGCGGGCAACTTTGTCGAATCCCCGGCGCTGCGTTTCTCGTTCCACCCGTTGAGCAAATTCCGAAAGTGTTTCATCAACATCTGCGGTAGCCGCACTCTCTATGGCACCGTTATAGGAGACCGATCCTCCGTCCCGGGTGGGCTTTCCTTGACTGTCACGACTGTCGGCGGTAAACACAACGGCCAGTTTTACCTCCCGGGTTTTCGCCGATCCATCTGGCTGCTTTCCTGTGCGTCCTTCAGTCTCTTCTTTCCGCATCGGGCATCCTGTACCATCCATACCGAGATATATCGTGTTACTCCCGGAGGGCACCTCCACAACTTCGGATTTTTCCGTGTTCCCGATCTCTTCTCCCAGAGCTTCACCGGCCCGCTCAACCTGTTTACTCCCCACGTGAAGCCCCGCCAGATTCTTGATCATCAGACTGCTTTCGTGAAAACTTAAGACTCCGGCAGTATGACCGATCATTCGTTTTACCCCGCCGGACAGACAGTCCCTGTCAAAGCCGAGATGTCTGTCCTGTGGAAAGTATCCGCGACCATTTCTGTCGGTGTAGTAGGCTCTCTGCAAAGTAATGTCACCCAGCACCGTAACGTACGTTTTCGATCTTTTTCCCACGTACGTCAGTGTCATGCCATCATCAGGGTGGGTGATAGCGGGAGATATATCATCACCGGCAGAGTTGATCATCCGTTCAAGGACCGCAGCGCCTGTTCGCAGCGATGTCTCTCGAACGACCCCCTCCAGAGTTTCAAAATCAAGGACACCCTTCATGGCCTGTTGCACCAGGTCAGAGGTCTCCTGTTCAATCGCCTTCGCGATTTCCGAGTTCAGCCCCTTTTTTTGACCTCTCTGGAGGCCTCCTTTTCTGCTTCAAGCTGAGCATCGCATATCTTGATATTGATGTCGGTATACTGACGTATCAAGTCCTGAAACTGATGAAAAGTGTCGATCTGCTCAAAGGTCACATCCACTTTCTCGGGAGGGATCGTTTTTGAAACCGTTTTTCCGTTCACGGCTCTGGTGACGATCCATACTGGTCCGTGCCCTTTCGAACCCTCTTTCGCGCAGTGGCAATACGGTTTACCGCATTTGCGGTACCGAGGTGAAAGCGACCCCTGGCGGAAATCACCCAGCTTACTGATGGTGTGCAGGATCTGCTGTTTCTCCGAATACAGCCTGTCGATTGTCGATTTCTGGTTCATGCATGCCTCCCAATACGATGCTGTACGTAATACATACGTACAGTATCGCATGAAAAACCCGCTCTATAAAGCACTTATCGGCAATCCTGAAAAAATTGTCGTGCACCCCTTTCGCACATTTCCCTTGCGGTACCGCCAATCCCGGTCAATAATGAAGCAAATCGTTACATCTATAAGCATATGGGGGAATACCCGTGAGTATTCGAAACCGCGTCCGGCTCATGGCGGTTGGATCTGTCGTGATCCTGATTATCGGCGGTCTGGGTTCACTTTACTCGATCCGCCAGATTACCGGACTCCGGGATCTGCAGATACTAACTCAGGAAACTCTTGCAACAACCTACAAACTGCTGGTAGATACTTCCTCTGTGTCAACCACCACCGGCGTACTCAACGAACGTGTCAAGACGTGGCGACAGTCGTTGAACCGTACCGCTGAAGGTCTTTCCGATATAGCCGGACACCGATCGCTGAGACTGCTGGACGTCGCTGAGGGCACAGAGTCTGTCCAGCTCGGCTGGCGTTCGGCGGAAGATATCTTTCGACAGGCCGATGAACAGCTGGACGTCATAAGTAACCGAGGTGTCCCTGGAATCGACGTACCTGTCGGACTTGACCATATTGCCGTCTATCTGGAAAGCCTGTCCGAGGAAACATCCGGCGCACCCGGTACATCCAGGCAGGCTGTCCTGGAAGAAGTTCCCAGCATCATTCCTTCCCTTACCGACCGGGATCTGCCGCCGGAGGTATATCAGGAGGCGCTGGTGTACATACGCTCCGTACGGTTGCGTATGAACGCCGCCACGACAAACCTGAACTCCTTTGTCACCGGCAGCCTTCAGAGTCTGTCCGATACCATTGCCGTCGAGGCCGTTGAAGTCGTCCGGAGTGGAACAATTATCACGACGGCGGCGGTCATCCTTCTAGTCGGGCTTGCCCTGGCGGGGTTACTGGCGGGAACACGGTTTCTGGAAACGGCAAACCGTACTCTGGAAGAAAACGTTCGGGAACGGACCCGGTCAATCCAGAGTCTCCTGGACTTCTCGGATCAGGGTTTTCTCTCTTTTGGTCCGGACATGAAGGTCCGGCCGGAGTACTCCCGGAGATGTGAAACGATCTTTGGCGGATCACCCCTGGATAAGTCCCTACCATCACTGTTCTACACAGATATCCCGGAGCAGGAAGAATTTACCGACGCCATGCAGCTCGTTTTTAGCGGCAGTACCAACCCGAACGTCGTCTTTGATCTTCTGGACAAAGAGATATCTCTTGGCGACCGAACGGTGGAAGTAGAGTACAGCCAGATATCCGGTGACCGGATCATGTGTTCCCTCCGGGACGTCACTGCCCAGCGAGCCCTTCAGGCCCGGGTAGATGCTGAAAACAAACTGCGTGCCATGCTGCTTACCGTCGTAATCAACCACCGTGACTTTGCCGCACTCATTCAGGAGGCAGACTGCCTCTTTGAAGTTCTGGAACGCTACATCGTCCACAACGACAGTGAAGCAGTTATCCAGGAAACCCAGCAAGCGGTACATACCTTCAAGGCAAATGCGGGGTTTCTCAAGCTGGAGGGGACGACAATCGCGGCCCACCAGTTGGAACAGGCCATTACCGAGGCGTCCGTTTTTTCTGATGCCGCCACAGTTTCCGGAAAAGTGGAAGACCTTCGCGGCAGCTACCGTGCTGATCTGGCCGTGGTTAAGGAACACCTGGGCAGCGCATGGATTACCAGAACCGACACCGTAGTTGTCCCCCGGGAGGACCTGGCCAGACTGGAGTCACATCTGCGCAACGCGCCTGGTGCAGATCCGTCCTTTATAGAACATCTGCGTATGCTCCGGAAAGTACCCTTCCGGAATATGGAAGCCCGTTTTGCGGAAATGGCGTCCAATCTGGCAGCGGATCGGGGCAAGCGTCTGGCTGTCCCCACCTTTGAAGGGGGAGATGTCCTGTTAGACAGCGACATCAACGAAGCACTGTCGACGGCCCTTACCCATCTGGTTCGTAACATGGTGGACCACGGTATCGAACGGCCCCGAGAGCGGACAGAGGCCGGTAAGACGCCGGAAGGTCACATCCACCTCACCGCCGATACCGTCGACACCGCCAACACCGCCGACACCGCCAAGACCGTCGACACTGCCAACACCGCCGGCGGCAGCCTGGTAATCACCGTAGAGGACGACGGACGCGGAATCGACGTCGAAGCGGTTCGCAGAAGAGGTATCAAACAGAACCTGATAGACCCGGATGCCACACTAAGCCGGGAAGACCTGGTGCGATTGATATTCCATGACGGTTTTTCCACTGCCGCAGTTGTATCCCTCACCTCAGGAAGAGGGGTAGGGCTACCGGCAGTACGACGGGCAGTCCGGGATATCGGAGGCAAACTGACGGTAACCACCCGGACAGGGAAGGGTACCCGTTTTGTGATCACCGTACCGATGGAAGCTGAAAAGAGGATGGTCGGATGAAAGTTGAACACGCAAATATCTTTATCATGAGTGCAGTCCATGTGTTCCGCAAAGAATTGGGTATTCGTCTCAGTCGGGAAAGCCTGTCCCGGAAAGACTCACCCCTGCCGAGTATGCCCATTTCAATCGTCCTGGGCATAACCGGAGCCATGCGGGGCCAGGTTGTCTACTCCATGGACACCAGCTTTGCCTACGACATCACAAAAGTGATGATCCCCAACAAGCTGCCCATGGAACGGAAACAGTTTGTGAACAGCGCCGTTGGGGAAATAGGTAATATGGTTACCGGACAGGCCAGTATACAGCTGGCAGGCCAGAACCAGCGCATACATCTGACACCACCTGCTGTCTTTACCGGACAGGGCCTGAAGGTGGACTTTCTGGAAGTACCCACCGTCTGCCTCCGACTGCTTTCTGAGATGGGTATTCTGGAAATAAACATCGGCCTGCTTGATGGGGAGGGGATGTAATGAAAACAGGGATCATCGTGGACGACGCGGCCATTATGCGGCTGCGGCTGCGGGAAATACTGGAACCGGACTTTTCCGTTGTCGGAGAGGCCGGTAATGGAGACGAAGCGGTACGCCTCTGCGGCGAACTCACCCCCGATTTTATCACCCTGGATATCTCCATGCCCCAGACCAACGGTATAGAAGCCCTGAAACAGATACAGGAAAATTACCCTGAAGTCCGGGTCATCATGGTCAGCGCCGTCGGCCAGAAACGTCTGGTCATCGATGCCCTGCAGTACGGGGCCGTGGATTTTGTGATCAAACCCTTCGATTCAGACCGCGTACTTCAGGCAGTCCACCGCGTATTCGGTTAATTGCCTATATCCCGCCCATGTGATAGGAATTACACCATGTGGCCACAACGCGTACAGTACGCCCTGCGCGCCTTGATTGCACTGGCAGTCAGACCATCGGAACGCATATCCGCCGGTGAAATAGCCCGGCGGTACGACATCCCCCCAAATACCTGGAAGCCATCCTTTTGGACCTGCGTCATGCCGGCTTCGTTGACAGCACCAAAGGTAAAACAGGCGGCTACCAGCTGGCAAAAGAGCCCAGCGCCCTGCGCCTGATCACTATCATCCA
>JBAYPC010000219.1:0-5278 GCA_041677905.1 Alkalispirochaeta sp.
ACGCCTTTCTCGGACTTCGTCCTGCGATACGAACCTTGCTGTCGACGCGTTCCTCGTCACTTCGTGACTGCGGTACGCATCTTGCTATCGGTATCGTTCCTGTCGGCGTGGTCCAGTGGGTCCACGCCTTTCTCGGACTTCGTCCTGCGATACGAACCTTGCCCGAGAGAAGACTCGAACTTCCACATCCTTGCGGACACTAGGTCCTGAACCTAGCGCGTCTACCAATTCCGCCACTCGGGCTACGTTTGAGCGTGATTTGGATATTATCGGCCGGTGGGACTGTTGTCAATATGTGCATTGCGCTATTTATGGCCCTCCAGTACGATTGTCCTATGGGTACGCCGAAAGAACTGGAACGATACTTGTACCGCGACTTTCTGTCGTGGCCGGAGGGTGAGCGGTGGGAGTTGACCGACGGTGTTGCCTACGCGATGGTGTCGGCGGCGTATCGCAGGCATCAGGGTATTGTTGGTGAGTTGAACCGGCAGTTTGCCAACTATCTTCTTGACGACCCTTGTCGGGTGTACCCGGCTCCTATCGACGTTAAATTCAGTCCTGATGTGGACGACGAGGCACCCACGGTTCTTGAGCCTGATGTTGTCATATGCTGTGATCAGGAAAAGCTTACCCGGGAGGGTATAACCGGCGCTCCCGATCTTGATATCGATCTGACCCTGCTTTTTCAGGCGGGGTAGGTGACACCGGTGATCTTTCCTGAGCTGGTGAGAAGCACGACCCGACGATTTGACGTTGCCGGAAGTGGTGAAGCTATCGAGACGGTCATGCAGTACGAATATGATCGATACGGAAACATTACGCGAGTGGAGGACGACGGGGAAATCTCCACCTTGAGAGACAACCGGACCATAGAGCTCCGATACGCCTACCAGGACCAAGGCAGCCTCATGAACCGGCACATTGTAGGTATCCCGTCGGAGATGGTTGTGCGCGACCAGAACGGTGAGATAATCCGCCGCCGCCAGGGGATCTTTGACGGCAACGGCGCCATGACCGAACACCGGGCATACCTGGAGGCAACCGGTGACGCCGCAGTGACCACCCTTGGCTACGACCAATACGGAAACCTGATCCGGATCACCGACCCGTCAGGATATACGGTGTACTACACCTACGACCAGGAAGTGGATACCCACATAACGGAAGTCACCGACAGCTTTAACTACATCTCCTCGGCCACCTCCGACTACCGGCTGGGCGTGCCGATAACGGAAACGGACCTCAACGGCCACACCATGCGGCGGGCCTACGACGACCATGGCCGCCTCACGGAAGTCTACGCACCATACGACAACTACCCCGGAGGGACACCGTCGGTGCGGATGAACTACCACACCGATACTATCCCGCACCGCGAGGGCGGAGGGTGGAAATCCCGCAGGCCCGGGCGACGACCGCCGGCGATCGGCAGTGAGCCGAGAAGCGGTCGTCGCGGAATGGGTGCAGCGTACCGACGGGAGGCACAAAACCTTTTCGATTGGGATGTGCCGGGCCGAGGAATTGAAACCCGGAGACCGGTCTCCCCGGCAGCCAGTTAGAGGGAGAAACATCCCTGGAATAATCTGCCAGGACGGGTGGCGGAGACGATCGCGACTTCAGGCCGCTTCGGCCTGCTGAGCGATCGGCACCGCCACCCGGACCTGTGATAGAATACCGGGGAGACGCGCCCGACCCGGAAGGCACGGTCAGGCGGCAGGAACGGGATGTGCGGGGGAACATCGTGGCGGTGACCGACTACCCCGACGGTGAGACCCTGACCATCGGCTACACCTACAACGCGGTGGGAGAGATGACGACGGTGGTGGACCCGGAAGACAACGTGATAACGGTTGAATACGACACCCTGGGCCGCCGCACGGCGCTCACTACGCCCGACAGCGGCAGGACGGAGTACGAGTTTGACCTGGCAGGCAACCTGACCCGCCGGGTGGATAAAAACATGCGCTCCCGGGGAAAGTAGCAAGCCGATGATCAGAGAGGCGGCGATCGGTGGAAGGGGTGGCGGACTCTGAAGCGCATGCTGAGGCCCAAACGGAGAAAAATTCACTGACCGTGTTCCGGAAAACACCGGTGTTCGCTGCATTTGCGGGAGAACAACCGATACTGGTCCCGGGAAGCAATTATGAGACAACGGATATGGCAAAGAATCCGTCACGCTTTTGAAAATCTCATCATAACATCTTAAGTTTGTGGTTCTGCGGATAGGTGACGTTATGGTATGCTTTGCGTCATGAGAAGAGAAGAAGCTCTCAAAATTCTGGAAAGGCTCGGACCTGCGTTGCAATCGTATGGAGTTACCGATATTGCCCTATTTGGGTCGGTGGCCAGAGATGCGGCTACAGCGGATAGTGACGTGGATATTTTGATCGACTTTGTTGCGGACGGTGAGACATTCGACAACTTTTTGGCAGTAGTAGAACTTCTTGAGAGCAATTTCTCTTTGCCGGTAGACGCCGTGACACGTAATGGGCTGGGCGTACATGTCGCACCGTATGTAGAGCGAGAGGCAGTACATGCCAAAATTGCCTGATGTCTACATTCGACATATCCTTGATGAGATCACGTTTCTTGAACGATTCCGGGAGATTCCGGATGGTGCAACGCTAAAGCGTGACGAAGTTCTATCAAGGGCCGTCGTTCGGAGTTTGGAAATAATCGGTGAGGCAGCTACAAACGTGGATGAAGGCTTTCGGGCCCAGCATCCCGAGGTCCCTTGGCGAAGAATGGTTGCGATGCGAAATCGGCTGATTCACGGCTATATGGGGGTGAATTTCAATATTGTCGTGAACGTCTTGCGGAATGAGATTCCCGGACTCCGGATTGGACTTGAACAGATAATCGTCGATCTCGACTGAATTACGCTATCGCGATTCTTGAAAAACCAGAGAAGGAACACCGATATAGGGATTGCCACACCCCGCTATCGAGCATCGCTTTCCTCCGGGAAGCGCGAGGGATCGGACGGGCTGCGAAACCCAGGAGGGCCCGATCTTCCCGTCAATCCATCGGAGGGGAAAACACCTCGGAAATAATCTTCCAGGGCTGGGTGGCGGAGGTAACGAATATGGGTGCCGAGACGAAAAGCACGACGAAGGAGTCGACATCAAAGATAAACACGACCCGACCTCCCCGCGAGAACACGACTGTGGAACCGACGCATCGTGGGGATGGCGGCGGTGTTCGCTACTTGGTCGATGCGGACGGAACGCGGCAAGAAGTCGTTATACCGATCGGGGTATATAAACAGCTGCTTGAAGAACTCGAGGAACTGGATGACGTACGTGCCTATGACGAGGCCAAGCGAGAAGGGGGCGATCCGATTTCTCTCGCCGATATGAAAGCCGATCTTGGCCTATAACATTACGGTCGATCGACCGGCACGGAAGCAGCTGAAACGGCTCGATCCGGCGAACCAGGTCACGATTCTATATGCCGGTCATCGTCGCGAAATCTATCGGTAGATGGGGCGAATGAAGATACACGCATGACACGCATGCCGTTTCACGCGGCGCAAACGGTTCCGAATTCAGTCTGGATGGGGTACGCGTCCTTGGGTCCCCCTGCTGAGCAATACGAACAAAGTATTTGAAAAAGTCAGACAAGGAGTCCCTTACCAAAAAGTCGCTAATTTCGAGTCATATTCTAGAAGGACGCTACCGAGAGATCGTCAAACATCCGTCTCGGCCAGATCCAACGGTATTTTGTGGTGGAGCTGCGTGAGTATACGTGGTTGGTACCGTGTGTGGTTGACGAACACAAGCGAATAGTCCAGAAGAGCGGGAAATCGAAGAGCGTAAAGAAGTGGAGTCCATCATTGAGCATGCGCGGAAGAGTCGTCCGGTGAATCTTCGGATGTCACTTATTTTTTCGACGATTCAAGCTTTTCCGCGATCCATACCTTGATAAGGGACTGGCGAGGAACACCCAGTCGATTCGACTCTTTGTCCAGGCCTTGAATCATCCACTCAGGAAAATCGACATTGACCCGTTTCTGTTTCTGGCCCGGTCGAAAAGCTCTCGACAGATCAGCAAAATCCTGAATATCAATATTCCCATCGTCAAATATCTTGTCCAAATCCTTAGCTTTCATATATCGCCTCTTCAGTTTCTCTTGCTCTGCGCACGGAGATAATCCGGGTTGCGTCATTTCGAATGGTATAAAAGGCGGCCCAGACCTTTCCTTGGTGTTCAGCAAGTAGGGCAAAACGTTCTTCGTCATCACTCCGGGCAGGAATTACCAGACGATCTGGATCTTGCCAAAGACCTTGTGCTTCATCAAAGTCGATTCCGTGCTTTTTTTTGTTTGAAGCACTTTTCTGAAGGTCAAACTCAAACTCTGGCACGGTATAAATAATATACCTTATGGGAGGGGATGTCAAATGTCGTTGGACACTATCCGGTATACAACTGAAATAGTTACCTTTGTTCACCGAGGCAACTGGAATGAAGGTAGATACACAGAAAAACTCCGATAGATTGCAGAAGATCCGGCGTTTCCGGGGAAGACGGTTGGTGGTGCTTGGTGGCGCGCTACCGGTGTTTGTCGCTCTTGCGCTTCTTGCCGGATGCGCATCGGCAGCCGATACGGCGGACAAGGTGGCGGTCGAAACGCCGTCAGTCCCCGGCGAAGGTCAGGACACCGCCGACCCCAACGCGGGGAAGACGGCGGCGTTTCCCTTTCCGGAGGAAGCGGAGTGGGTCAACGTTGACCGGCCCCTTTCTATGGACGAGCTGAAAGGGCGGTATGTCCTGCTTGATTTCTGGACCTACGGCTGTATCAACTGTTACCACATGATCCCCAACCTGAAGGCCCTGCACAAACGGTATGACCGCAGGCTGGTTGTGGTGGGCGTCCACTCTGCAAAGTTTACCGAAGAGCAGGAGACTCAGAACATCCGCGCTGCAGTTCAGCGCTACGACATCGGCTATCCTGTGGTGAACGACAGGGAGATGGAACTCTGGCGGCAGTACGGTGTGCGTGGCTGGCCTACCATCATCCTCATCGATCCCGACGGTTACGTCATCGGCGGTACCACCGGCGAGTGGGATTTTGACCAGCTTGCGGGACTTCTGGACCAGACGATCGACGCCGATCCCGATTCCACCCCACCGCCGTTACCACAGCTGGAGCAGGCCGCCCAGTCAAGCCGGCGGGCAACTCGTCTCACCTTTCCGCAGGGGCTGACCTACGCTGCGGCAACGGACACCCTCTACGTCAGTGATACCGGCAACAACCGGATTCTCCAGGTCAACGCCG
>JBAYPC010000220.1:0-5261 GCA_041677905.1 Alkalispirochaeta sp.
CCCGGCTGGCTTTACAAGGTATTTTTCAACACGCTTCCAGATACTCTAGAAAAAATACGCTTCTGCGGCGGCGCACAGACAGTGGTACACCGGGAGGTGAAACTCCTGAATCTCTGCGGTAGTCTGCCCAGGAACTACCACCGCAATATCCGCCGCCTCCCGGAGGGCTCCCCCGGTGCCGCCGGTGAGCGCCAGAACCGACACCCCCATCGCCCGGGCAAGATATGCGGCCAGCAGGATATTCTCAGAGTTACCCGAGGTGGAGATTGCAACCAGGAGGTCACCCTTCCGGGCGGATCCCAGAAGCTGTTGCGCCATAGCGAGCTGCGGCTGTGCATCATTGGAGAAGGCCGTCGAAAGAGACAACCCTTCCACAAGACTCTGGGCCCGCAGCGGCATTTCAAGATGGGTTACCAGCTGCTCCCGGATATCATCCGGCATGTCCGCCTGCGAAATACCGTCCACCACCGCCTTCGTCAGCGGTCGCGGACGCTGAAAACTCTTCATCAGCTCACCCACAATGTGGACTGCGTCGGCGGCGCTCCCCCCGTTTCCGGCGGTAAGGACCGTTCCCCCCGCCGACAGAACCGTGATGATGAGTTCAACACCCCGGGATATTTCCCCTTCTACCGGCAAAAGATCCGGGTAGCGTCGAATCAGCCGTTTGATCTCCCCCTGTACTGCAGCAGATTCCGGTGCGGTCATGTTGTTTCCTCTCCCGTACCGGCGGTTTCCGCGCCCATGATGGCAACTGCCAGGGCGGCGTAGTCACCAATCTGGTCACCCAGGGCCGACGGTACTACTTTGCAAACCGCGACGGCACCGGGCAGGGCTTCCCGGGAAAGTTCGTCCAGGGCGATCTCCTTAAAGAGCTCTTCGTTGCGGGTGTACACACTTCCAATGATAATCAGCTGGGGATTCAGGACATCAACCAGAATGGCCAGCCCCCTCCCCAGACTGCGGGCGGCGTTTTCGATGATCCGCCCCGCAACCTTATCTCCCTGTCGGGCCGCATCGGCAACGTCCTTTGCCGTAACCGAATCGACCCGGGACAGATCGGAGCAGAAACCACAGGTGCCGCCCACCTTCAGCGTCTCCCGGGCGACATTGCGGGCGATACGACTGATACCGCCCCCGCTGCACTGCCCCTCAAAAGAGCCGGATTTGCCGTAACCCGCCGGGCCGTCGTCACTGATCCGGATGTGACCTACCTCACCGGCCAGGTCATTTGTGCCACGGTACAGTTGGTCGTTCAGGATAAGACCGGCCCCCATTCCCGTCCCGAAGGTGAGAAAGACGACGTTAGAGTAGCCCCGGCCGGCGCCGAAATACCACTCCGCCAACGCCCCGGCGTTGGCGTCGTTCTCCAGAAAAATCGGTATGTCCAGCTCCTCCTCAAACCGGGCAACTATGGGTACATCGTCCCAGCCGGGAAGGTTGGGCGGACCGAGAATACGCCCGGTAGACCGGTTCAGCGGCCCGCCGCTGCTTATCCCGACGGCCGCCGGAAGAGTGTGATGCGTCCGTTCGCTGAGCTCACTCAGCTCCCGCGCCCACCCGACAAGGATATCCACGATGGGGTCGGGGCCGTCATAGGCACCCGTCGAAAGTTGACGCCGCTCGATGAACGTGCCCGAACCGTCGGCCAGAGAAACTGCACATTTTGTGCCGCCGATATCAACGGCGATGTACTGTAACACACCTTTCGTCATGGTTTATCGCTCCTGTTTTGAATGACAATTGATCCTGTTTGTGTCGACCGTCGCTGAACAAGGCGTGGCAACAGACGGTAGTGGTTTGCGCTGCTGTCCTCGTCACGTAACCGCCGCAGCAACTCCTGTGCGCAGAGGCGCCCCATCTCATGAATCGGCTGACCGATAGTCGTGAGGGGAATCTGAAACCGACTTGCCATGGGAATATCGTCGTACCCGATGACCGCCACCTGAGAAGGAACGGCAACGGCGTGGTCGTTCAGACAGGCAAGGACACCCATGGCAACGTCGTCGTTTGTGGCGAAGACGGCCGTCTTGTGCCGATGGATTTCTGCGGCCGCCAGAAGTTGCTGTATCAACCGGTACCCTTCCTCATAGGTCCTGATATCTTTTACCAGCCGGTATTCGAAATTCCCCCGCTCCTGCCTCTTTTCCAGAAGCTCCTGAAACCCCTGAATTCGTTCAAAGGTACTCTCATGGGGAAACCCCTGGAGAGCAAAGATGAGTGACGGTTTTCCTGTCAGTAGCAGTTCTGCCGCCATAGCGCCGCCACGGACGTTGTCCGTCGACACCGAAGAAGTGTTAGGATCCCTGGAATGGACATTCAGCAGGACAAATGCTGCACCCTGGGCCTGCAGCAAATCGACGGCCGGAGAATCAGCAAAAATCGGGGCGAGAATCAGACCGTCCATGCGGTTACGGATCAGGGTGCGGACAAGGCTGAACTCCTTGTCGGGATTCCAGCCGGTGCTGGTAAGAAACATCGCGTAGCCCGCCTCGTGCAGAACCGGTTCGATGCCCCGGGCTATCTCCACGAAAAAGGGGTTTCCAAAGTCTCCGACAACCACACCCATCGTCTGGGTCCGCCTCAGGCTGAGGCTGCGGGCAACGTGATTCGGTTCGTACCCTTCCCGGGCGATAACAGATTCAACGCGCCGTTTTGTATCGGGGTGGACCTTGGAAGAAGAGGACAGAACCCGGGACACCGTTGCGGTGGACACTTGAGCAATCCGTGCGATGTCTTGCATGGTAACGTGTTTTTTCACGATGTCCCTTGAACCTTCACTGGTACCTCAAGTGTAATCGGTTACATACCCTGGGTCAAGAAATTCCCCGAACGGGTACACAAGAGTGGGTCGATCGGCCGCACCCCCACCGAACTTCCGGTAACCGCCGTTTTTGTTATTGGCAAAATTATTAAAAACATACAAAAAAATAACAAAAACACCACATACGGAAACCAAAAGTCATTTGACACGGTTTCAAAGGCCGTTTATCATACCGATGTATGCGGTTGCATAAACAACTTGACCTTTACGTCCAGAGTGCCCTTGACGGTGCCTCCGGGGTCACAGTCGCGGTGCTCGGTGATTACTGCATGGATCTGTATCTCCACGTTGACTCCGCCAAGTCCGAAATCTCGGTGGAGACGGGGTTGCCCACCCGCCCTATCGGCCAATACAACGTGTATGCCGGTGGAGCAGGCAACGTTGCGGTGAACCTCGCCTCTCTGGGTGCGGGAAATGTCCACTCCGTCGGTATCGTCGGGGCCGACATGTACGGCGGCGAGCTTACGCGCCTTCTCAACCGGGAAGGGGTAACCACGGATTCTCTTTTCGTACAGGAAAAAGACTTTACCACCCACGTGTACACTAAGGTTTACCAGGATGGGGCTGAAGATCCGCGGCTGGACATGGGAAACTTCAACACCGTTTCAGCCGAAATGGAACAGAAACTTCTCGATGCGGTCAAATCGGAAGTCCAGCGTTGTGATGTCTTCGTGATAAACCAGCAGGTACTTTCGGGCCTCTACAGCCCGACTTTTGTCGAATCCCTTGTTCAGATATTACAGCACCGGCACACGGCAACGGTACTTGTGGACAGCCGCTCCCTGGCCGACCGTTTCCCCGATACCGTTCGGAAAATCAACGAGGAAGAGGCCCGTCGCTATTTCGCAGCAACTACAGCCGCGCCGACGGGGTCAACCGCTGTGGACACACCCCTTGATCAGGTTGTGACCGGACTGTCCCGAGTGTGGAAGACACCCCTTGTGGTGTCTCGGGGCCAGGACGGGGCGATCGTCTGTGTTAACGACACCCTGACAACGATACCGGGAATCCAGGTGCCCCGGCCGATCGACACCGTCGGGGCCGGAGACACTCTGCTGGCCGGGACGGCGTTAGGGTTGGCCGCCGGGCTCGATCTACCGGCGGCGGTCCATATCGGCAATCTGGCCGCCTCGGTGACAGTTCGGAAGTTGAAACGGACGGGCACTGCTTCGCCTCAGGAGCTTCGGGCAGCCGCAAAGAATACTGCCTACCGGTTGAACCCGGAACTGGCCGACCTGCCCGGCCGGGCCACCTGGCTCGCAGGAACACAGATCGAGGTAATCGAGCCGATTTCCGACAAACGGCCATTCCGATTCGCCGTCTTTGACCATGACGGAACGGTGTCGGTTCTCCGGCAGGGCTGGGAACCGGTCATGACCGAGATGATGGTCGAGTCCATCTTCGGCGACCGACTGCACAGTGCATCTTCTTCTGAAATTGAAGAAGTGACGGAAACCGCTACCACCTTCATATCTGATACCACCGGTATCCAGTCCATTGAACAGATGAGCGGGCTGGTTCGACTTGTGCGGGAGTTCGGTTACGTGCGGGCCGACAAAATTGCCGATGCAGGGACCTACAAGAAGAGATACCTCGACCGTCTGGAAGAGACGATCCGGGAACGCCGGGAGCTGGTCAAAAGCGGCGTGCTTACCGTGGAAGAGGTCACCGTCAAAGGGGCCGTTGCGACCCTTCACCTCCTCAGAAAGCGGGGGTTTTCGCTCTTTCTCGCCAGCGGTACCGACCACGACGCAGTGGTTGAAGAGGCGACGGCCCTCGGCTACGCAGACCTGTTCAACGGCGGGATTTTCGGTTCCGTCGACGACGCCGACAACGACCCGAAGCGGGTTGTTCTGTCGCGTATTATGGAAACTGTCGGTGCCGACGGGGCGCGACAGTTGCTTACCTTTGGTGACGGGCCGGTGGAGATCCGGGAGACCCTCCGGGCCGGTGGCGTTCCTGTAGGTGTGGCAAGTGACGAAATCAGGCGGTACGGTCTGAACACGGACAAACGGCGACGGCTCATACTCGCCGGTGCTCACTACGTCATACCCGATTTCAGGGACATCGGCGCCCTCCTGGCTGAATTGACGGGAGAAAAGGGTGGGGAAAAACTATGAAACAACGGGATCCTCAGCAACGGACCTCCCGACAACTGGACCGGCATAAACTGAAACTCCACCCCCTGCGGGATCGGGTCAACCGTGTTTTTATCGAACGGGACGCGGTAAGCCCGGACACCAGGATTCCCGACGATGTGATCGACCTGAAGGCGCGTGAACAGTCCGACGCGGCGGTAGATGCTGTGGTCCGCGCCCGAAAAGCGGGTGCACCGGTGGTCGCCGCCTTTGGGGCTCATACGATAAAAAACGGCATGGCTCCGGTGCTGGCCCAACTTATTACCGACGGCTGGGTTACCCACCTGGCAACCAACGGCGCC
>JBAYPC010000221.1:0-5249 GCA_041677905.1 Alkalispirochaeta sp.
GTCCGGGGCGGGGGCGCCTGAACCGTCCTGTCCGTCCCACTCAATATCGGTTGGTGTCCCGTCCCAGGTAACGCTACGGACGACCCGTCCCGGGGCTTTCAGGGCGTTTCCAGGTTCCGGTTCATCCGGTGCGACCAGGACAATCTGGGCACTCCAGAGGAGTTCTTCGTCTACGGCGTGGGTTATGGGTAAGGTGTCCCTGCGGCCGTCTCCGTCGGGGGAGAACAACCGGTACGGTGCGTTTGCCGCGGCAAATGGCGGTTGGGTGTCCGAGATGAAGAGGGATGACGCCGTGGTGAGGACCTGTTCGCCCGGGTGGAAGGTCGTCAGGACCGCCCGATAGGGGCCGTCGGGAATGAATGAGCCCCGGTCGTCACGGCCGTCGAACTCGACCGACGGGAGTCCTCTGGTGGTCCGGACGGCTGCGTCGGCGGAGGTCATGGTCTTCACGGGGAGGCCGAACCGGTCCACGATGGTCAGTTCCCACCGTTGGACCGCCGGCGGGGTGGAACGGTCCTGTGGGCGGGCGGTGATCACCAGGGTGTCCTGTACGCCGTCGCCGTTAGGAGAGAAGTACTGGCCCGAGATATCGACCATAAAGGGCTGGGCTTCGGGAATCAGCTCGATGTTGCTCAGCTGGAACGTCGCTGAATTGGCGGCCCGATCGGTAGCGCTGAGGTAATAGGTGTACAGTCCTGCCGGGGCAACTGCACCGGAGGAGTTGGTGCCGTCCCAGATGAGGTCGTCCGGTATGCCGTGCCAATCCCAGGTGTGGATGGGTGTGGTGTCGCTTGGCTGTGACCCGGGGTAGAGGGCGCCGGTCCAGATATCTTCCCAGGTGGCCTCTCGCTGGAAAATGGTGATGTCGTCCAGGCGGCCGTCACCGTTGGGGGTAAACCGGAGAAAGGCCGTGGAGAGTTGGGCGGCTGGCGGGGTGTTGTCCACGATGACAAGGAGGTCCGGGGCCGTTCCGACGTTGTTTTTGTTGTCCCGTACCGACATGGTGAGTCCGTACGGTCCGTCGGGAACGAATGTTTCGTCGTCGGAACGGCCGTCCCACACGATGAGTTCCGGCGGTTGTATCGACCGGCGACGCTCCCGGCGCATCCACCACCGTCCCTGAGGTACTGCCTCTTCAATACTGCGGACGCGTTCGCCCGATTCGTTGAACACTTCGATGCGATAGGATTTGAGCACCGTCCGCTCCAGCGGAATGGTCGAGGTGGAGACGGACACGGTGTCCTGGATTTCATCCTGGTTGGCCGGGGAGATGTAGATCGCGTCGGCCCTGTCCAGTGTGACCGGTATGTCGCCTCTGGTTGCGCAACCGGTAACGGCAAATGCGGCTGTCAAAATGACAGTAAACAGCAACAGGCGGAGGGGTACTGGGTTCGTGTCGGTGTTATCCATACAGATAAAACAACGACCGATACCAGGAGTAACAGCTCTCCTGCCGTGTTGGGGTCTCCAAGGTTATAAGTCTACAAGAGTTCTGTTCGGATCGGGATGCCGGCCCGGACGGCGACGCTTTTTATTGCGGCGACCTGGTCGTTGAACTGGTCAAGCTCCAGAACTATCTGGTAGTGGCGGAACTTCCAGATCGGTTTGATCATGACTCTGAGGACGGCCGGGCCGCGGCGGCGTATTCTGTCCGGTTCTGCAAGGCGAAACCCGATGGTTGGGTGGGTGCGCAGGGCGTATATGCGGAGTTCTTCAATTTCCTCGTACCGGATCTTTCCGAAGGACTGGGCGGGGTCGGTAATGGCAAAGCCGCCGTCGGTAATACGCATGACTTCGGTCCGTCTGCTGCCGCGTCGCAGGGCGTACCACGATAATATGGCAAAACCCAGGGTTCCTGCGGCGGTGATGCCGTTAATGCCCGGCTTGTTCACCGTCAGGGTGAAGGAGAAGAGAAACGCCAGGAATGAAAGCCACCCGAGGAGGCGATACCCCCGGGAGTGGCCGTAGATGGCGGTGTTGGCGCTCATGGTGTGGCTAAGATACCCTTCCGCCGGTCTTGTCGCAACAGCGGTTCTAACTGTGGCGCCGGCTAAGGCCGGCGCCACAGTTAGAACCGATCAAAACTCTTGCGAACTGGATCAAACGCTCTATAGAAGGACTTCAACGTCTTGTCGGGGCGTCTTGTCGCAATGGTGTCGGTTGGCGTACCTTTCTGGACGGATGAAACGGGTATTGGTTGTCGCAGTTGGAGTTATTGTGGTTCTCTCTCTCGGTGCCGGAGCAGTCGGCTGGTACGTCTACGATACTCTGACGTCTCCCTTTGAGGGGTCTCCGATCAGCGGGGCGGTTCAGGCTACGGTTGAGGCGGGAGACGACCCGGGTATCCTCTTTGAAATTGAACCGGGAAACGGGTTGCGGCTGATTTCGCGCCGGATGGCGGCAGATGGTCTTATCAGGTCCGCCTGGGTTCTGGAGGGCTATGCCCGTTGGAAGGGGTATTCGGGTGCGCTGCAGGCGGGGCGGTATCTGCTGTCGCCGTTAATGAG
This sequence comes from Alkalispirochaeta sp., assembly GCA_041677905.1. Classification (GTDB taxonomy): domain Bacteria; phylum Spirochaetota; class Spirochaetia; order DSM-27196; family Alkalispirochaetaceae; genus Alkalispirochaeta. Next base: position 2,508 of record JBAYPC010000221.1, read on the forward strand.
TCCGGTAGAGATGCTGGGGACGATCGTTTCCGGGGATGCCGTATTTGATGAGCTGACGGTGACGATACCTGAGGGCTGGAGTGCCAACGACATCGAGGTCTACTTTGAGGGACGGGGGCTCTTTACGAAGGATCGCTTTCAAAAGGCCGTTGTCATGCAGGAAGCGTACCGGGATATCTTGGTTCTCGCCCCGCTGGAAGACAACACGATTCTGGACGGGTATCTCTTTCCCGATACGTACCGTATTTTTTCCGACAGTACCCCTGAAAGTGTCGTTCGCCGGATGCTTTTGAACTTTGAACGCCGTGTGGGCCCCTGGGTGTCTGAAATTGAGGGGCAGGGCAGGACGCTGCACGATGTCCTTACCCTGGCCTCAATTGTCCAGCATGAATCGGCGGACGACGCTGAGACGCCCGACGTTGCCGGGGTGTTCTGGAACCGTCTGCAGATAGGTATGCGCCTGGAGTCGGACGCTACGGTGAACTACGTTCTTGGTACCAGCAAGCGGCAGCCTACCTTTGCCGATACGGCCGTGCAGGACCCCTACAACACCTATGAAAACGCCGGGCTTCCGCCGGGGCCGATCGGAAATCCCGGGCTTCCGGCAATTCTTGCGACGATCACGCCGGCAGAACACGATTTTTTGTTCTTTCTGCACAAGCCGAGCCGGGAAATAGTCATGACCCGGACCTTTGAAGACCATCTGGCCGCCAAGGCGCGATATCTGGACTGAGCGGGCACAGAGTACGGGCACAGTACCGGAGCGTCGTTGCCGGGGGATGTCTACGCCGTCGCGTTCTTATTTGCCTCGTCCTGCCGTGCTTCTTCGTCCTCCTGTGCAGCCGCTGCGGCAAAGCGGGCGTTGATGGGGTCGTTCAAGCTGCTCCAGCCTCGGGGGCCCTGGTCGAATTCGGTGTCGCTGAGCAGACATGACCGGAGATTGCGGAGTTCCCGTTCTACCGCGTTGGGCAGACCGATCACGGTGAGTCCCTGCCGGCGGTCTCCAAAGGGGCCGTGTTCCAGAGCGGTCCGGGTTTCCTGGTCGTCGGGGACTTCGTCCGCCGGAAGGGCGGCGTTCCAGGTACCCTCAAGGCCGACTTCCCGCTGTGGGCCGGCGATGTCTATCACGTACACGTGCACCATGTCGGTGGCAAGCCAGGCAAATCCCTTTACCCGGATGATGCCGTGCCATTCGGAGTTGAGCCAGGTGTCCAGCCGTTGGGGATGAAACGGACGGTCTTCCCGGAGGAATCGCGCCACCAGGGGGCGGAAGTTGGGGTTACTGGGTGACACGGACGGAACCGACGCGCCGGTGTTGGCGGCTGGGCCGGCGTCCCCGGCGGGCACGGTTTTGCCGGATCCACGGCGGCGGGTTGCGATGATTTCATCGAGAGGCAGGCGGCCAAACTCGGCGGTGCCGATGTGAGCGGCGGGGTTGATCTTCCGGACTATCTTTTTGCCCCGTCTGCGGTCCCAGAAGCGGGCTCGGTCGGACTTGTTCAGGACAACCAGGTCGGCCGCGGCGATCTGGTCGGCCAGAAGGGGTTGCAGCTGCGGGTCTTTCCAGTAGGTTCCGAAGGTTCCGGTATCCACCATGGCGATAATGGAATCGAGGCGGACCGTGTCCTTCAGACGGGGTTCCCGGCTCAGATGGGTGCCCAGGTCCAGGACGGGGGAGCTTCCCGATGTCTCAATGACGATCGCTTCGACCGGCGGTTCCGTCGTCACAAAGGCGGCGATGGTGTCTACCAGTTCATCCTGTTTTCCCGCGCCGACCCGGCCTCCGGCGATTGTACGAATCAATTCGCTTTCTTTCATTGAAATGTACTCGCCGCCGTGGAGAAAGGCGGTGTCGATGCTTTCGGTGGCGAGATCGTTTACAATGACTCCAATCCGGCGTTCTACGGCGGAATCGAGCAGGTGTGCAACAAGTGATGTTTTCCCGGAACCCAGGAACCCGGTAATGATGGTGATTGGAATCATGGGGGATGAAACTATCAGAAAAACGCGGGGAAGTGTACCCTGCCGGGCATACCTGTCGGCACGGAAAGGGGGTTTGGAAGATGGAGAGGGATTTTGGCTTGACGGTTGTCGTCGGCGCGGGTGCTTTGGGAGCGATGTACGCCGAACGCATCGTCGCATCGGGATTGGATGTGGTGTTCTACGCAGAGGGTGAGCGGAAGGAACGAATTCAGCGGAACGGTGTGGTCGTAAACGGCGTGTCTCTCACGCTTCCGGTGGTATCTGAGGTTGACCGGTGGCCCGAGCGGATTATTGTTGCCCTGAAGGACCAGCATCTGCGGGAGTTTCTGGCTGTTCTGCCTGGGATATGTGGTCCCGACACGACGGTTATGTCGGTGATGAACGGAATTGACAGTGAGCCGTTGTTGATTGAGGCGCTGGGTGAGGCTGAATGGGCCGATACGAGTCGGGTTCTCTACTGTATGGTTGCCGGGATGGATGCGGTCCGGGCCGGTGGTGATGTGAGGTACACGCGGCTTGGGGTGGTCTCGTTTGGGCGGCGTCGGAACGGGCCTGGGAGGGCGGCGGCCGGGCCGGACCGCAGGGTTGAGGCGATGGGGGCGTTTCTTGCGGCGGCGCAGATTCCGGCGGAGTCTCCGGCGGACATGGAAAAGGCGATCTGGAACAAGTTTATGCTCAATGTTGGCATTAACCAGTGGTCTGCGGTCCTGGGGGCGCCCTACGGAGTCTTTCATACGGTGAAAGAGGCGCGGGACTTGA
>JBAYPC010000222.1:0-5248 GCA_041677905.1 Alkalispirochaeta sp.
AACGGTGCGGCGATCTGCCGGTACAGTCCTATCCACATGATCATCAGTGGACGTTTGAGTCCCCGCAGGATGGCGTTGGACAGGTTCATGAGTATGTAGGAAAAATAGGTGATACCCTGGATATAAAGGTAGCGCCGGCCGACGGCCACCACTTCCGCCGTCTCGGTAAACAGTCGGAGCAGTGTCCCCGCCGCCAGCAGCACCGGTCCAAGAATAGCCACCGCCGCCACCACTGAAATCCGCAGAGATATTCTGAAGGAATCCTCTATTCGGTCCAGCCGTCCGGCACCGTTGTTCTGTCCCGTCAGGGCTGAAAGGGCGGTGGAAATCCCGAAGAGCGGCAGCAGGGCGATCTGTTCAATACGCAGGCTCGCCCCGTAGGCGGCGATGGGGTTTCGTCCGAAATCGGCGATGAAGTAGTTGATAACGAAAGACCCAAAGGTCATGATCAGAAAGTCCAGGGTTGCCGGCGCGGACTGTCCCACCAGCTCACGCATCAGGTCCGCCCGGGGTATCCAGTACTGCCGGGACGCTCCATCGTATATTCCCATGCGTCGTCCCCGGTATATGAGATAGACCAGGCCCGCCCCCTGCAGCGCAATTGTCGACAACGCCGTTCCCGATTCCCGCATCTCCGGTATCACCTGCACGCCGCCAATTGAGAAGCCGAACATCAGGATCGGGTCCAGACCGACGTTGAGAAGGGCGATGATGATCAGGACGTTACGAAAGACCTTTGTGTCGCCCCGAGCCACCAGTCCGGCGTTGGACACCTGGGCCAGGACCATGACGATGCCGCCGGTGGCGACGACCCGCATGTACCGGAGTCCGCCGGCAAGGACCTCACCCTCGGCGCCGAAGAAGCGGTACATCGGCCGCAGCAGAAGGTGGAGGGCAACGCTGACGACGACGGTTGTCGCTATACCAAGAACTATCGCCTGTATCTGGTACCGCACCGCCCGGTCCCGGTCACCTGCTCCCAGGGCGTTTGAAATCAGCGCGGTTGCTCCGTTGAGAATTCCTGCTCCCGGTCCAAAGACCAGAAAGAACATGGGAAAGGACAATGACAACGCCGCCAGTGAGTCTGTCGACAGGCGCCCGGCATAGAACATGTCGGTGACGTTGAACATCGTATTAAAGATCATCCCCAGCGCAAAGGGAACGGCTATCTTCCGGATGAGTCCGGGGATCGGGTCATGGACAAGGTCCATTGGTGCTTCCATGAGCTACATTAGCATATTTGTCATATACTTTGACTACCGGTTACCCTGCTCACCGGCCGGCATGTTGTTGGGCGTCGCCGTCAGTACACAAACGCCGCCGATGCGACGGCCAGCCCGGCACCGGAGGCAACCGTGACGACCCGGTCGCCCCGGTTGATCCGCCCCTCAGAGACGGCGGTGTGAAACGCCATGGGGATACAGGCGCTTCCGGTGTAACCGTACCGGTCCATGACAAAGGTAGATCGGGACTCGTCGATTCCGAGAATTTCCAGAACCTGGAGAATCACCGACCGGTTTATCTGGGTAAAGAGGATATGGTCTACCCCGTCGACCGTCAGCCCTGTTTTTTCCAGGAGGCGGTGTACCACTTCCGGCCAGAGTTTGACGTTCCTGTCACCGGGCAGCCGCTTAAGCAGCTGGAGTCCGTACTCATCACACGCCAGCCGCTCTCTGGTGACCGGTTTCCGCGTTCCCCCGGCGTATACCCCCACGTAGTCCCACTGGGTACCGTCGGCAAGGAGTTGGCCCCCCAGATAACGGCTCGTTGCCGTTTCTTCACCCTCGGAGGTTCCTCCACTTTTTTCTACGACGACGGCGGCTGCCCCGTCGGCAAATATGGAGTAGCCGAAGACGTCGTCCTTCCGGAAGTAGGCCGGCATGTTGTACACCCCCACGACACACGCCGTCCGAATGGTAGGGTCGGTACCGACCATTCGGGCAACTGCGTCCAGGGCGGCGACAAAGCTTGAGCAACTGGCACCAAGATCCCACGCTCCCGAGAACTTCTGTCCGCCCTGGATTCGGCCCTGGATGAGCATGCTTGTGGCAGGGGAGATGTACTCGGGAGTGTCCGTCCCGACTACAAAGAGGTCGATATCCTGGGGATCAACACCGGCATCGGCTATGGCGTTCCGGGCGGCGTGTTCGGCAAAATCCGCCGTGGTTTCGTCTATTCCGCGCAGATGGGCAATGTGGCGTCGGTAGATACCCAGCTTGGCTTCGGTTCGGGCCGCGTCAAACTCGATATTGGCCAGAGTCATCAGCTCCTGGTTGTCTATCGGTTCACCCGGAGCGTACAGGCCGGTTCCGATTATCCGTATCATGTCGTCCTCCTGTAAATCTCTTATGGATCTTGAAGCCCCTGTGCAAGGAGCAGGCCGATCTGCTCTACCAGCGTCCGGGGGTCCGGCACACGGTCGCTGAACAGAATTTCGATACCCGAATAGTGGGACAGGCCCATGAGAAAGTTGGCGATGTCCCGGCGTTTTTCCTTTGAAAACTCACCGAGTGTGTGCTTGTACCCCGCTTCGAAGGCGTCGTAGTACTCCTTGACCGCCAGGGGTACGACAAACTCCGCTTCCCGGACGATGGAGTAGTACTCCCGGTGTTTTCCAAAATAGGCAAGAAAGTTCCACATACCGCAGACTTCCCGGTCCAGGGCATTTCCCTCAACTGGGATGGCGCACGAGAGAAACCGTCTGGTTCGGTGGCCGATCTCATGAACTATCATCGCCAGAAACGCCTCTTTACTCTTGAACCGCTTGTAAAACGTCCCTACCGAGAAAGACGTCTCCCGGCAGATATCGGATACCTGGACTGAAAAGTACCCGTGTTCCCCAAAAAGCCGAATCCCTGCTTCGATAAACTGGTCGCTGCCGCTCACACCTTCGACACCACCCTCACCATCGACACCATCCTCTCCGTCGGCTGAACCGGTATTGCGTCGGGTACACTCTTCATGTGCCGACAGTATGCCCTCGGGGTCCTCCAGCGGTACCGTCCGTTGTTGGTTAAACAGACCGTTTTCCACGATATCCAGCAGCATATCCCGGTGAATGGGCAGGTCGTGGTAAAGGGAGCGGGTAGAGATAAAGCGCAACCCCGAAAGAAGAAAGAGGTACTCTGCTTCGGTAACGTCACGGCCCAGTACGTGCCGGGCGCTGTCCAGGTAGAGGAGTCGAAGCTGTTCCTCGTATTCCGGTTTCCGGTACTGTCCCATCCGAAACATCGTTACCTCACCGGCGTACCGGCGAACCGCACCGGAAACGACGGAAATGAACTGGACCAGCCGCTCATGCCGATCTGGGGAGGTAATAGCGGCGAGGTCCCGGGAAAAACTCTCAAAAAAATCGTCCAGGAGCCCCTGGAAGAGCGTCTCTTTGTTGGGGTAGTACCGGTAGAACACCCCGTTGGACACGCCGGCGGTCCGGCATATCTGGGCGACCGACACGAAATCGTAGTAGTTGGCTGCAAACAGCTCCAGCGCAGCGGTCCTGATGCGCTGAAGCGTGTCCTGACTCATAGGCCGGTCTCCACCTAGAGGCGCTCCACCACAACTGCGGTACCCATGCCGCCGCCGATACAGAGGCTGGCAAGGCCAAATCGCACATTGCGCCGCGCCATTTCGTAGAGCAGCGTTACAACGATGCGGTTTCCCGAGGCACCCACCGGGTGACCAAGGGCGATTCCGCCTCCGTTGACGTTACAGCGTTCCAGGATTTCCCCTTTGGTAAGATCGTGCTCTTCCGCCAGGTCTCGGATCACCCCCAGGGACTGAGCGGCAAACGCCTCGTTCAGCTCGATCAGCTCCATCTGCGACAGGGTCATCGCCGCCGTTTTTAAGGCGGACCGAATCGCCGGTACCGGTCCCAGCCCCATGTACGCCGGATCCACCCCGCCCTGTCCGTCGCTTACAATGCGGGCCAGAGGGGTGAGGCCCAACCGTTTAACCGCCCCCTCTGAGGCGAGAACCACGGCGGATGCACCGTCGTTGATACCGGAGGCGTTGCCTGCGGTTACCGTTCCGTCTTTTGTAAAGGCCGGGCGCAGGCCCGTCAGCTGTTCCAGAGTTGTATCCGGGCGGGGGTGTTCATCTGTCGTAACGTCTACGGTGTCACGTTTTATTTTTACCGGAACGGGTGTGATTTCGTCCACAAACCGACCGGCTTTTATGGCCGCCCCCGCCCGCTGCTGGCTGGTAAGGGCAAACCGGTCCTGTTCTTCCCGGGTGATACTGTACTTCCCGGCGATGTTCTCGGCGGTTACGCCCATGTGGTAGTTGTTAAAGACGTCGGTGAGACCGTCCAGGATCATGTGGTCCTGCAGGGTGAGGTGCCCCATCTTTGTGCCGAAACGCGTCGCAGCGGGTGCAAGATAGGGTGCGGCAGACATGTTTTCCATACCCGCCGCCACTACCACATCCGCTTTTCCCAGACGGATACGGTCGGCGCTCTGCATGATGGACTTCATCCCGCTGCCGCAGAGCATGTTGACGGCGTAGGCCGGTTTCTCTGCAGGAATACCCGCTCCGATGGAAACTTGCCGCCCCGGCCCCATGCCCTGCCCGGCGGTGAGAATCACCCCCAGACCCAGTTCGTCAACCTCGGCGGGGTCAACTCCGGCGTGAGTCAGTGCGCTTGTTACGGCGGCCACTCCAAGATCTACAGCGGGCACGTTCTTGAACGCCCCGCCGTAGGTGCCGATTGCGGTACGCTTTGCGCCGCAGATAAAAACTTCGTTCATTGTTACTCTCCTACCGGTATCCCAGCTTTTCGGCCGCCTCGGTCAACATCGTCCTGTGATCCGGGTGGGCAATTGATATGAGCAGGTCCGCCCGCTCCGACACGGTCCGACCCTGCAGGTGAACGGCGCCGTACTCGGTGACAACCCAGTCGATATCCTGCCGGGGAACGGTCACCGCACTGCCTTCGGTCAACATCGGTGTGATGGTGGAGATGGTGCCTTTTTTTGCGGTTGAACGGAGGGCGATAATACCCTTCCCGTTCCGTGCTTTTTGTGCGCCCCGGTGCGTATCAAGCTGACCGCCCGTACCGGAGTACTGAACCGGGCCGATAGACTCACTGCAGACCTGACCGGTCAGATCGACGCTCAAGGCGGTGTTGATACTGACCATGTTGTCGTTCCCGGCGATGACAAAGGGATCGTTTACGTAACTGCCCCGCAGTTCGTGGGCCGCCGGGTTATCATGGAGCCACTTGTACATATGTTCACTCCCCATGGCAAAG
>JBAYPC010000223.1:0-5225 GCA_041677905.1 Alkalispirochaeta sp.
CAAGCTGCAGGGCCATCTGGTGCAGCGTGTTGCGTGTGTCCAGATGGTAAAAAGTAGCGTCAATGACCAGTTGGGTTATGACCCGGCGGGTGTCATGAAAGAGATCGCTGTCGGCCAGCAGAATGAGAATGCCCAGGGTTTTTGGTTGCAGAGCCGAAGGGATCCAGACCGGCGGCTGTGCCTCTACCTGAAAGACCGTCCGGACAAGACCTATCAGCTGACCATACCGGTGCTCCAGGAGTTCCCCGTCGCTCCGCTCAACCGCAGCATAGACCCAGGTAGAGGAAAACGGTGTCCACCAGTCGGTTTTCAGATTCAACGCAGGTACCGTCAGAAGTGGTTCCTGCCGGGCGAACCGGATAATCTTCAGAAGAGGAACGTCGTTACCCAGAGATTCAAGGGCGATCCAGATACCTCTGTGGGACCGGTTACGGCTGCGAATACGGCCACGGGCAAAGGCGAGGGCAAGTTCTGTGGCCACCGGTGAGGTGTGGTCCCGGCAGAGTTGCAGCACCTGGTACAGAGAAATCAGCACATTTCCGACCACCCGCATGGGCGTCTCTTCCCGCTTTGCCGCCATGACCGGCAGTAGTGAGTTCAGGTCTATCCGACTCAGAACGTTCAGGCTCCGCAGGGCCAACCAGATCGGTTCAAGAACGCTGCTGATCCGGGTCCGGTTGTCGATCAGGAGTGTTTCCATTCGCATTCGTACCGCCTCACGTACATCCGCAAGGGACCGGGTAGGGTCGGAGAGTTCCTCTTCCGTGAGATGTACCGCCTTCTGCAGCCGGTTGTGCATGCCCGAATCGCGGTCGGCCAGCGCTATTTTCAGAAACGTTCCCCGGGCCGGACCGGTCGCCTCGTCCAGGGCAGGTGCAATTGCCTCTCTCTGCTGGATTAACTCCCGTATATAGCGGTGAAACTGGGGCAGCAACGCGGGAACCGCAGGGTCAACCATTCCCCGCGCTTCCCGCAGGAGTTCCCGTCTCAGTTCATGGAGGTGGTGTCGCCGGGTCGTCGCTTCTACCGATGACGCCGAAAAAAGCGAGCGCAGGCGGATGAACCAGCGATACCAGAAGGGAAACGTGAGGAACGCCTCCCGGTAAACGGCCGGAGGTGGAGTGACCGCGTCGGGAAAGGGAATGGTGTACCGTTCGGTCCGCCGCATAGATCAGCGACTATCCCGACGAATGTCCCGGTGTTCAAAGGTACGGGTCTCGGTGTCGAAGAGTCCCCATGACGGCTCGCCAAAACGCCCCATGACCTCCCCGGGATTGGCCCACAGGCAGGAGCCGTGACGCTCCTGGTACTTCCGGTGGTCGTGACCGCTGAAAACGGCGTCGTACCGGCCGGACCGGGCCAGACCGGCGGAAATATCGGGGTAGTGGTTCAGGGCGATCCGCAAACCCGATATGTCAAGTTGGGCGAGCTGACCGTGGAGTGTCACCGTCTCGTACTTGGCGGCGATGGTCGTCAGCATGGAGGGGTCACCGTCGTTGTTTCCGAAGACCGCGTCGACCTGTCCGGAAAAACCCTCGGCAATCTGGGCGAGGGTAAAGGGCGCACAGAAGTCTCCGAGAAAGAAGAGCCGGTTCGCACCGGAGGTGGCTATATCTTTGAGAGCCGTCTCCAGGTTCCAGATATTGTCGTGAATATCGCTGAGCACTGCAATTTTCATCGTTCCTCCTTCGGTGAATGTATCAGGCCTGTGGCAAATCGTCATCCACGTGCGGGGCCCGGGGCGTATCCCAAAGAACGGTCGGTGTGGTACGATCCGCCCGATATGAATGTGACCAGACTACGCGCCGGTTTGACGGCGATATCGTTTACCGTTACTGGAGCTGCTTTTCTGACGGTGCTCTTTGCGGGTGTACTCCTTGTCTCAACTACCGCCGTTGCTCAGGCGACGGACACGACCGAAGCGACGGATACGACTGCGGCGCTGTACATAGGACAGCCGTTGTCCATAGAGCCGCTCCGGGTAGAGCCGAGGGCTCTTCTGGTCCGGGACGGCAGCCGCAGCGGCGAATTAGTAGAACGGCCGTCCCTGCGTGAGGCAACCGGTCCCAACACCTATCTGACCAGCGCCGCCGTCGATTCTTCATCGGCCGCCCCCCACCGTATTCTCGTTTCAACCACCTTTCAGGGACTCTTTGAGTCGGTAGACGGCGGGATAACGTGGCGCGATCTGGGAGGGGCAAACGAAATCGGCGCGTTGTACCTGGGTAACGGTTTTTACGAGGATATCGCCGCCGTGGCATATGACCGGAACGACCGGAATCTCCTATGGGTAGAGTACGCCCAGACCGGACGAATTGCGGCCATTGACCGGCGGTATGGACGCGTTGTAGAACCGGCGGCGACAGGGACATCAGCGGCCGAAGGGGCCGGGAGTAGCCTCTTTGCCGCAACGTATCGAGCGCCCCAGATCGAACAACCTCCGCTTGACGGGGCGGCCCGACAGAGGCGGACACTGGCGGCCAACCAAATTTCGTTCTACCTCTCACCCTGGCAGCTGAGCCCGGAACGCCTGGCCGCCCATATGGACTTTGCCCGGGCGCACGGCTTTACCGCAGTCGTCATCGATTTCAAGGACGACGACGGACGGCTCGTTTACGACTCAAAGCTGGAACTGCCCCGGACCACCGGGGCGGTACGGCCTCTCGCCTCGGCGGCACGGATCATTGACACCGTTCATGACGCCGGTCTCTACCTGATCGCCCGAGTGGTCGTCTTCAAGGACCGCCACCTCTACGGATACGATAACAACCGCTACGCCCTCTGGGACGGCAAACGAGACGTTCCCTGGGGGGTGTACCGGCAGGTAGAGAACGAAGAAGGTGAGACTGACATAGTCCAGACCGAACACTGGGTAGACCCTTTTTCGGAGTTTGTCTGGGATTACAACATCGCCATAGCCCAAGAACTGGAAGAGCTGGGAGTCGATGAAATTCAGTTTGATTACATCCGCACTCCCGCAGAAGGGCGAGTCGAGAACATCGAATACCGGTACCGCCAGGACAGTCCCGCCCTGGCAGATGCGCCGACGTTCACCGATGATCGGGTGGCGGCACTCTCCATGTTTCTGAAACGCGCCCGGGAAGAGTTATCCCTGCCGTTGGGAGTCGACGTCTTCGGTTTTAACGGATGGTACCGCATGAGCTATCTCGGCCAGGATATCGCCGCTTTGGCACGGCACGTGGACGTCATATCTCCCATGTTGTACCCGTCCCATTTCCCCCGGGCATTTCGGAGTGAACTCCCGTACCTTGAGTGGGCTGAGTGGCTGTACCGGGACGGAACCGCCCGGGGCCGGCGGATCACCGACGGACACGTGCTGATACGCCCCTACGTACAGGCATTTCTTATCGGTGGAGAACTCAAATTCGAACTGCCGACGTATACAGATTACCTGAAACGACAGATTCGGGGCGCTATAGACGGCGGTGCTTCCGGATTTACCCTCTGGAACAACTCCGGTCGCTACTATATGGTGGAAAAGGGGCTCTGGTACGACCAGTAATCACGGTACGCAGGTATGACAAAAGAACAATCTCCCCTGACGCTTCCACTGCTATTTCTGTTCTGGCTGCCCCTGGCGCTCATGTGGATTCTCATGAGTATCGAGCAGCCCGCACTCAACGGTGTCATGGCCCGACTGCCCGCCCCAACCCTGTCCCTGGCGGCCTTTGAAGTGGCCTTCGGAGTGGCTCTGATCATAGAGAGCCCCATTATCCAGATGCTCTCCACGGGAACCGCCGTCGTTCGGGGGCCGCGCAGTTACCGGCAGATGATCCATTTTATGCACGTTCTGGCGATCCTCCTCGCCACAGCTCACTTCATCCTCTCCCGGCCGGTAGTGTTTCACTTTATCGCCGTACGAATTATGGGTATTCCCGAAGAGGTTGCCCTTCCGGCGCGCCGCGCCTTTACGATCCTCATTCTTTTTGCACCCCTGGTGGGATACCGCCGGCTCTGGCAGGGTGGCCTGATCCAGCTCGGTGAGACCGGTGCAGTGGCCAAGACGATGGTCGTCCGGCTGGTTGTCACGCTGGGGGCCCTTTTCATGGGAATCGTGGTCGTTCGCAGCGGACATATGGTCGTGCCCGGTTACGTGGTAGGTGCTCTGGCTCTGATGGCCGGCATTGGAACCGGCGCCGCCGCATCCTGGTGGTACTATTGGAAGTTACGAAAATTCGACTCCACACCTGATCGTCCGGATGATCAAGTACGAACCATCCGGTCCCTCCTTGCGTTTTACGTTCCTCTCTCGCTTACATCGGTAATGGAGTTGGCTTCCCGGCCGATACTCGCTTTTGGTATCGCCCGCTCCGTTATGGCCATGGATTCCCTGTCGACGTGGCCGGTAGTCAACAGCCTCTTCTTTCTCTTTTCATCGATTGCCCTCTCCTTTCAGGAAGCGGTGGTGGCCCAGGCCGGCCGCAGTACGAAGAACATACCCGTTCTGGTCAAGTTCGGTCTGATTTTGATGGCGGCTTTGGCGGGTCTGTTTTTGCTGATTACGATGACCGGTGGTTCCCGATTCTGGTTTCGCGTTGTGGCCGGCCTGCCTCCCTCTCTGGTGGACCTTGCCCAACCGGCGATGTACATACTTATCGTGCTGCCTGTGGCCGTGACGCTCCGGTCACTGTTGAGCGGTATTCTTGTTGCCCGGGAAAAAACAGGTTTTCTGACGATAGCCGTATCGGCCAATACGGTTGTCCTGCTTACGCTGGTGGTGGTACTGCCCCGCTTTACCGACCTGGTCGGCACGATAGTGGCGGCAATCGCCCTGGTATCGGCGGTCACCGCCCAGGCGTTGGTTCTCTGGTTGGGAAACTACCTCAGCCGCCGAACCGCCCGGCGGATAAACGGCCCGGCCGTTCCGGCGGCTTCCTAGCCTTATACCATCGACCGTTTGTGGAAACGGACCACCATGTGGACTACCGAGGGCCCGTCGGCCGTGTTCTCTATTTCGTGGTCCACATCGCACTGATACCGGATAAAATCGCCTTCACCCAACTCTGCGTTCCGGTCGCCGGCCTGGACCCGGACGGTACCGGATATGACGGTGAGAAACTCCTCAGTCCCGGGGAAATGGGGGCGTGATCTGAGAGCACCTCCCTTCTGGAAGGTGAGCAGGTACATCTCCAGGTCTTCTACAAGTTTCATGGGGGTCAGCACTTTGATGTGCAGGCCGTCTTCATCGGTATCGAGGACGGTGA
>JBAYPC010000224.1:0-5212 GCA_041677905.1 Alkalispirochaeta sp.
ACGGACACCCTGGAGTTCTTCCTCAACAAGGGGTTTCAGGTCGGAGAGACGATCGTGTACCGAAACCTCGTCTATTTCCTCCTGACCGCTCTCAGTCGTGAAGTTCGGGAACGAATGCCGACCGACGACGTCGCCACAACGGCCACAACAGAGGAGATCGGAAGGACCCGCCATGACGCACGCAAGACGATCCGACTCCTTTCCAACATGGTGGACATGCTTTCGCTGGAAAACTGCGGGCGGATTATCGAGGATATCAACCGAGAGACGACTTCGCTGGTGAACACGCTCAACGCGTTCAGAGGTTCTGCGAGCCGAATACACGAAGTCAACGTGATCGAGCTGATTCTGGAACGAATTGTCCCGTACGTCGGTGCCTCCCCGGTCAGTTGCGACCTTCACCTGAAACTTCAGACGACCAGTCTGGTGGTCCTCGGAAACTACGCCGGTATGGCCCGGGCGTTCATCAACATCGTTGCAAACGCCCTGGAAGCTATCGAAGAATCTCATCGCACCGACGGTGTTCTTGAAATAAAAATAGGTGAGAAAAACGGTACACCCTTTATCCGGTTTCAGGACAACGGGATCGGTATGGAGCCGGAGCAGCTGAAGCGCGATGATGACGGTATTCCCGCCTTTGTTGGAAAGTCAACGAAGAAACGGAAGGCCGGAGAGGGGCTGGGCACGATCCAGATATTTCAGACCTTTGGTGCCGAGAACATCACCGTCGACGGAAGTCCGGGGCGCGGCTGTACGTGGAAAATTCAACTGCAAAAACCGGTCCGGGACCGGGACCCCTGGTTTACCCGTCTCGAACGGCGGTACAACGAAGCGATACGTCTCATTGAGGTCCATGATCTGGCCGGGGCGACGCCCCGTGAAGAAGTCGTCGCCTTCGTGTGGCAAACGCGGAAGACTGAGATCGTGTTATTCGACATCATCCTCAACTTCAGCACCTACCAGAACATCAGGACGATATTCCGTACCGTTTTTTCCTTCCTGATGGGGGACATTGACGAGAGGAAACTCGTCGATTTTGTTGAGGGGCTACGGGTAGATCGGGTTGTTCTGAAAAAGTGGTTACTGGAAACGACGAGGCTCATCCGCCGGCGATGGGCGGCTATCTCGGAGGTTCAAGCCGAACACGACCTGCGGGGTGCCCTGCTCAAGAGCTACGGACAGGCCCTTGAAAACGTGATGATCTTTACCCTCAACCCTCAGACAGGGAAGAGTTTTACCACCGACCGCAAACTGGCGGAACACCTGGACTTCGCACCGTACCTTGGAGCGGAGACGTCGGACCTGCTTCGGGGCGAGTTCATCGGGGATGTGAACAACACGGACCGGCCGATTTATCTCGGCGTGTGGAGTGTCGATTCAGATCAGGACCTTCTGGAAAAGCTCAAACTGATCCGATCGGGCGCGCAGAAACTGATTGAGGTCGGCATTCTTGGAGAAAAAAAGCTGGCCTTTTACCAGACAACCTACGTCCGTAACAACCGGGACATCGACAGCGACGCCATAACCACCTTTTCGGAGATGGCCGCCATGAGTGACGAAGAGTTACTCCGATTTACCCGGGAGGCCGACGACGAGCTGCAGGGGTACCTGATGGCGCGGGAATAGCCCGGCCGGGTTTATCTTGAACGGGTTTACCCCCCGGTAATTGCGTCGTAGTTGCGCAGGTCCATCGTATCGTCGGCGAGGGTCAATGCGTATATCTTGTGGGTGGTTAACAGCGAGATCAGCTCATCGTCAAGGTGCAGCGCGCTGAAGATCGGTACGACCGTTCGATCAGCGTATTCGGGAAAGAAGTCGATCACCTCAAGGTGCGTTTCGGCGAAGACGGTGATGTCCTCCCGGCGGAGACGTGATTTTGTCTCATTGAGGAAGAGATATGCAGGAGTGACGGCAATCATGTCGAACTCGCGCCGGCGGCTTGGGTCTGTAGGGTGCTTGCGTTTGGGGCGTAACATGATAAGGTCCGCCTCTTCAACACCGAAGTACCGCGAGATGATTCCCTGAAGGTTGGGAGCAACGACGTCCTCGATGAGTGTTCCCAAACGGTTGGCCAGGTCTTTGAGGGCCGTAGACATTTTATATACTCCCGTCGCTATTATAACGCATTATCTGCTGATCGTCACCGGAGCCTGTCCTTCCGAGCCGGTCTAGTCCGTTGGGGTGTGGATCAAGGTGGTGGAGAACCGGACGGTTCAACAGTCCAAAATCAGATTCGGCCGGTTGATGTTGTGTTACCGCATACGGTGGTGTAGGATCAGCGCACATCAAAAATGGATAGAATCATTTTATGAACATAAACTGGATACTCCTGATCGTCGGCGGTGTTTTTGAAACGGGATTTGCCATAAGCATGGGAAAGGCTCAGCAGGCAACGGGAAAAGAAGTGTGGTCGTGGCCGGTATTCTGCTCTTTCGAGAACCGGTCACGTTCTGGCGGTTGTTTTTTCTCTCAACTCTGGTCATCTCGGTCATCGGACTGCAGTTAGTCAGCGAACATTGATTTTTGATTGAACTGAACTTGCGTTCTGCCGAGCTCCTGTTGTATCTGCAGTGCGATTTACCGGCTCGGGGGGATACGCTATCGTAGGCTCAGCTCTCGGAGCGTTGGCAATTATGACCGAACAAAAGCTGAACAGGCACTGATCGGCACACTGACCGATCTTAAATACACCTATCGTCCGGATATACGCGACCGCGCTTCGTGAGCGCAACAGCTTCACCCGGGACGACGGTACCCCCCTTAACTACACCCTCGTCAATATCAAGGACTGGTGTAAAAACACCTTCGAGGTCGTTAACCAGTTCCGTATCAATACCCAATACAGCCACCATCGCTACGACGTGATGCTCCTGATCAACGGTATCCCCGCCGCCCAGATCGAACTGAAGACCCTCGGCATCAGCCCCCACCGGGCTATGCAGCAAATCGTTGATTACAAGTCGGACTGCCGCCACTGCCGACCCAGGCAACGGGAACACCATGAGCAATACCGATGAATTTCGCCGGCGGCAGCGGTTCGAGAATTTCGAAAAGGCCTTTCTTTTGTTGCAAGACGTACTGGAGGGGAAGCCCATCGATGAGTACTCCAGGCTGGAACAGGAAGGGATCATCCATCGTTATGAGTACACTTTCGAGCTGGCATGGAAAACGATCAAGGACAAACTCTTCTACGAAGGTTGCGACGAAAATGCAGCCCGGGAGGCCCTGAAGGCGATCCGGGACTACTATTACTCAGTCACCAAGCGGGTGTATCAGGTTAGGAAAGCGGAGATTAACCGTACATAATTGTCCATGCCCCAACAAGAATCTGATTGAACACATCAGGCAACATGGGGTGGAGTGGTACTGGAGGAAGACGGCCGCCCCGCCGGAGGGGTGGAGCAGGTGTCTGAGGCCGGGCACTGCGGAACCCTCGGGTTCAATCTACATTCCGTATATCCCATTTGACTAAGGGTTAGAGCGCATTCATACTAGTAGAGTATGAATCGAATTGCGATTGGTCTGGGCCTGGTACTGGCGGTTGTTGCAATGCTCGGTGCGCAGGGGAGCGGCGATCCTGCCGACCCATTATCCGAGCGTATCGATGAACGGAGACTGTTGGTGGAACGGCACATCGCCGGTGAGGGGATAACCGATCCGGCAACACTGGAGGCGATGCGGCGGGTACCGCGCCATGAGTTTGTGCCGCAAGAACAGCGGAGGCTGGCATACCGGAACCAGCCCCTGGCGATCGGGCACGGTCAGACGATCTCGCAGCCTTACATCGTGGCGTACATGACGGAAGCGCTGGATCTACAGGCGTCTGATCGCGTTCTGGAGATCGGAGCCGGCAGTGGATATCAGGCAGCGGTCCTCGCCGAGATCGTGGATCAAGTATACACGGTAGAGATAATCGAACCCCTTGCCACGTCCGCCACCGAAAGGCTGGGGCGACTCGGCTATGACAACGTGACGGTCAGACAGGGTGACGGCTACTACGGGTGGCCGGAACACGCGCCGTTTGACGCGATTATCGTCACCGCCGCTGCGGGACACATTCCCCGGCCCCTTCTGGAGCAACTGAAGCCCGGGGGGAGGCTGGTGATTCCGATCGGTCCGGTCTACGCCGTCCAGTCATTGGTGCTTGCCCGTCGCGATGATGACGGCGAGGTGCGTACCCAACAGCTGCTGCCGGTTCGGTTTGTGCCCATGACCGGCGAAGTCCAGGAATGAGGCGCCTTCCGACCATCCGCTACGCCGCCGGGTCCCTCGGATTGGTGGCGATCGCAACGATCGCCGCCCAGATATCCGTGATGCGG
This sequence comes from Alkalispirochaeta sp., assembly GCA_041677905.1. Classification (GTDB taxonomy): domain Bacteria; phylum Spirochaetota; class Spirochaetia; order DSM-27196; family Alkalispirochaetaceae; genus Alkalispirochaeta. The sequence goes on from JBAYPC010000224.1 coordinate 4,320, forward strand.
GCCCTGTCGGTGGATACTTACCACCACTTTGCCTATCTGGTCATAAGTACGGCTCTGTTGGGATTCGGGGCCAGCGGGACGGCTCTCACGCTCTTGAATCGGCGCCGGCCCGATTGGTGGCTCCGGGGAGTCCCGATTTGTCTGGCTGCATTCGCTCTCTCGTTGGCCTATGTGTATCGTCTCTCCGTCATGGTCAGGCCGGACCTGCAATATCTTCTGTACCAGTTGAGCGAATTCGGCAAGTTGTGGCTCGCGACGCTCCTTCTGTTTGTGCCGTTTTTCTGTGCCGGACTCTTTACCGGGACGGTTCTCTATTTGTTCCGACACCGGGCCGGAGCGCTCTACGGGGTCAACATGGCGGCAAGCGGCGCCGGTGCGGCGTTGGCGGTGGGGCTTACCTCCCTGCTTTCGGGAACCCGGTCCCTGGAGGTGCTGGCCCTTGCGGCGGTCGCCGCCCTGGTGGTGTGGGTTGCCGGCGAGTCCCGGACGGGGAGAGTCGGCGGTATTGGCGCCGTCGTTCTCGTGGCCCTGATCGCCGGCGGTGCGTTGTTCCTTCCAGAGGCCGGGAAGGTAGATCAGTATAAGGCGCTGGCTCACGCCAATCGCCTGCGCGACCAGGGCAACGCGGAACAGGTGGACCAGCGGTTCGATTCTACGATTCGGCTTGATCTGGTGGATGCGCCGAGTATGCACCACACCCTCTTTGCCGCACCCCTCGCCCCGCCTCCGCCGGATCAGAACGCGTTATTCCTGGATGGAAACCACGCGGGTTCCGTCCTTGAGATCACGGAACCATCGGAAGCGCCGATTCTCGGCCATATCCCCCAGGTATGGCCCTACCGGGTCTTCAGGCCGGGGCGGATCCTGCTTTTGGGGGATTATCCGGCTATGAA
>JBAYPC010000225.1:0-5206 GCA_041677905.1 Alkalispirochaeta sp.
AAATAAAAAAGCCAAGACCTACCCCGACCGGCAACAACTTTGCGATCACGCGGGCAGGACCCATACCGTGTCCTTAACGCAGTTCTGTCGCCAGAAATGCCGGCCCCGTACCACCTGTCGTCGCACCCAACACCACAATCATCTGCGCCGAAAGTCCATCAGGTACACTGACAACACCGTCTTCTTCTACGTTGAAGGCATCTCCACGACGAACAACAACCGTACCGGCCGGTACACGGCCGGACGCCCGCAGAGGATAGACATTAGGCAACACCCGGCCCGGTTGGGCTTGCGGCCCCGGGTCCAGCACCGAAAGAGTATCGCCATCGCGGCGCAACAGAAATCGAGACACTCCGTCGGTCGAGTACCAGAGAGAAAAGTGTCCTTCCGGAACTAAAACGACTGCATTTTCCCGGTCCAGATCAATGAGACCGGCCCGGAACGACGGCTCCTTCCCTTGACGACCATTGTAATAGAGAAACGACGTGAAATCACCGGTAAAGTACTCGTTGGCTCGCGGCAGCGGTACCATTTCGATGTGCTCTACCAGAAACCCCGTGTCTCCGCCACCCTCCAACCCGAGACTCACCTGGGAGGGTCCGGCCAGACTCGACGAATCACTCGCCCGGAAAACCCGAGGCACTCGGCCGGAAATTTCAGGCACCGCATACAGATCGCCATTTTGGGAAATCAGGACAAGTGAAACAGACACCCATCCAGGATCAGACTGCACCGGATCGGTAAACACCCGGTCAAAGTTACGACGCGGTTCCAGGTATGTTTCTACGATCCCGTCACCGTCGGGGCCCAGCCTCAGTTCGACCAAGGGAGACTCCAGTCGTCCCAGCGTAAGCACGACCTCTGAAGGCACAACCGCTTGCAGACCCGTCTGTAGTCCCTGTAGTCCCGCCAAAGATGTTCTCAGCGTAAGCCGGACAGCCTCACCTTCCGGGGGAACCACATCATATGGAATCGAGATCGCGCCACCGGAAGGAATACGGTAGCCCAGTCGTTCCCGTTCCACGTCGAGGACAACCCCGCCGGCTCTCCGGACGGCACTAAACTCTCGGGTCAGCAGGTCCACCGATGGTTCCAGACGACCGTTGAGCGGGTATACCAACAAAGCACCGTCACTACCGGCGGCGGCCTGCGGTTCTGATCGGACGAAGACATCCGTTCCGGCGGTTATGGTAGTACGATCAGTAACTCGAACTCCCTCATCGGGCCCCCATGGATAGAGGTCGACCGATACGCGGTGAACACCGATCCCACCTTTTGGTGAGAATACAGTTTTTGCGCCGCCATTTGCCTGATACCCCTCACCTATGGGTTGTTCCTGGTAGTACCATTTGAGATACGGATTGGTATCGGCTGCCGGTATGATATCGGCTACTGCAACAGCCTCGGCCTCGGACCCGACCGATGAGGGATAGACCGAGACGCTCCTGATGCGGGGTGACGCTGAGAGCACAAAAATCTGCCGTTCATCGTTGAAAAGCAGTTCTTCGCCCCGCATCGCCTCTACCACCAACAGATATGGCCCCGGATCAGGCTGGGGAAGTTCAATCTCCGGCAACGTCGGAGCCAGCAGCTGTTCTTCCGTAAAGGCGAGCTCCGCCACCAACCCACCATCGGGATCACGGAGTTCAACCGTCATAGACGTTGCCCGGGATACATCTTCATCCGGATAGGCCAGCTGTATGGACAGGGGAGTGAGAGGTGAAACCACGGAGCCGGATACCACCGTCTTCAGAGAAGGTCCTTCGACTTCGTCCAGAGAGGTAAAAAGATTGGCGTTCTCGGTACAACCGGTCAATAAAACCAGCAATACCAGGAGCGTCGGCACAATCGACCGACTCGTCCGGACACAGGTTCCCATGATTAAAGTATACAACAGATAGTCATGGAAACCAACGTTTCCGTTTAACGCATTCTTGAAGGGCCCTACCGTTCTGCGGTTATTTCGGGCAGTTCGGTGTCCGCCGGTACCTGTACGCTCCAGAGCTTCAGGATTTCCAGAATCGTCTCGACGGCACGTACCATGGACCGCAACGGTATCCACTCGTAAGGACCGTGAAAATTCAGACCACCAGCGAAGATATTCGGTGTGGGCAACCCCATTTCCGTCAGTCGGGCGCCGTCGGTTCCGCCTCGTATCGGTTCCATAATCGGTTCAACACCGGTGGTTCGGATCGCCTCTTTCAGGATATCCATCATAAAGGGGTACTTCACTAACCGGTCCCGCATGTTGATGTACTGCTTCTGCGATGTGACGGTGACTTTACAGCGGGGATAGGCGCCTTCCATAGTTCTGCCAAGGTCTTCCACGTACTGGACACGACGCAACACTTCATCCAGTTCAAAATCTCGGATAATCAGATCAATTTCGGCCCGACCGTAGTCGCCCCGGACCTCGATGGGACAGTAAAAACCGAATCGTCCATCGGTGGCCTCGGGACTTTCGTTTTGTGGAAGCATGGAGAGCATACGTCCGGCTATAGTCACAGCGTTAGCCATCTTTCCCCGGGCGCTGCCCGGATGAATGACGTACCCGTCAATTACAACGTTGACGCTGTACGCACTGAAACACTCCGCCTCAATACTGCCCTCTTTCCCGCCGTCCATGGTGTAGGCAAATCGGGCATGAAGGTCCTGGACCTCAAGCTTATCCACCCCTCGACCAATTTCTTCGTCCGGTGTGAAGACGATTTCCAGTTTCGGGTGGGACAGCTCCGGGTGTTCGACGATAAACTTCACTGCCGTCATGATCTCTGCAACTCCGGCCTTGTCATCAGCACCGAGAAGAGTCCGGCCGTCGGCGGTGATAATCGTTTCACCGACAAAATCCAAAAGGTCAGGGTACTCCTGGGGATCAAGGACCAGTCCGTTCCCAATCTCCAGAACACCACCGTCGTAGCCTTCCCATATCTGGGGGGTTACGTTTTCGCCGCTGCTGTCCGGTGCGGTGTCCATATGTGCCAAAAAGGCCACAGGTGGTGCCGTGACACCTTCAGAAGCTGGCACCCGGGCTATTACGTAGCCAAATTCGGTGACGGTAACATCGGAAAGGCCGATTTCCTTCAGTTCATCCGCGAGCATACGGGCAAGGTCCCACTGTTGGGGTGTTGAAGGGGTAGTGTCACTATGCCGATCACTGGTGGTATGCACGGTTACATACCGAAGGAAACGTTCCTGGACGTCTCTTTCGATTTCGGGGCGGTGTTTTTTCAGTTCCATGAGCCATGATACAGGAATTTGATCATGGCGGACAAGTTTCCGTATATTGACGGTATGGCAATACCGCACTATCCGGAGCGTGCCCGTATCGATCTTTCGATGCGGCGCGACCTCCATCCACTTCTTTCAATGCTCCCCGACGGTGTGTCGGAGTTCACCTTTGCCGGGCTTTATCTGTTTAGAGACACCTATAACTATCACCTTTCCAGACTCCCCGCCGATAACCTGCTGATCAGCGGTGAGAAGGACGGCAGCAGTTTTTTTATGCTCCCCTGCGGCCTTCCTGAAGATACCGGTCTGTTGAACGAGCTTTTTGACAGGTACGACTATCTGAAAGGTCTGAGTGAACGCAACACCGATGCAGCGCGAGTCGTTTTAGAAAACCTGGGGCTGTTCGTTCAGGAAGATAGGGACAACTTTGACTATCTCTACCTGAAAGAGGACCTGGCCAATCTACCGGGTAAGAAATATCACAAGAAACGAAACCGGGTAAACGCATTTGTTAACGACTATCACTTCGTTGAACAGGTTCTCAAACCAAAGCACATACCCGACGCTCTGGGAATTCTGGAATCATGGCAGGAAAACCGTGAAGACCGATCCGACTACGCCGCCGCCCGGGAAGCGTTGGAACGATTTCAGGAACTGGGTCTCAAGGGATACATCGTATATGTAGATGAGATACCGGCGGCGTACACCGTGGGTGAAGCACTCATGAAAGGGCGAAGTTTTGTGGTGCATTTTGAAAAGGCGCTGGACGAATACCGCGGAATATACCAGTTCATTAACAAAGCTTTTGCCGCTATACTTCCGAGACACTACAAATGGATAAATCGAGAACAGGACTTGGGAAACGAAGGGCTCCGCCAATCAAAAATGACGTATCGCCCCACCGGTTTCGTCAAGAAATACCGGGTGAGCCGCGATGTTCCGCAGACGGGCGATGTTCCGCAGGCGGGCGACGCTTCCAATACCGGCGAGACCTCAAGAACAGACGATAATGCAGGAGACACTCAAGCGAGCGCTTCGTAGCGAGCTCTTTGATCGGGTGGGAAACACCATGGCAGCTCTGCCGGAACGGTATTTCTCGGTACATACCGATGCCGATATCGTCGCCCACGCTGAGGCGGTAGCAGAATTGACGGCCGAAGCACCGGCCCGGGTGGCGGCGCGTAGGGCCGGCGAGCGGCAATGCAGCTTCACCATCTGTACCTGGGACGCGCCCGGCCTGTTCAGTTATATCACCGGTATCCTGGGAGCCCGGGGATTCAACATCCAGAAAGGTGAAGTCTTTACCGGCACCAACGGGCTGGTGGTAGACAGTTTTACCGGAATTCTCAAGGGCGACACAGATCCGACACGTTGGTTTGATGCCCTGGAACGGGAGCTTGCCTCGCTGTTTGTGCCGTTGCAGGCATCGACTCCGGACGCGGCCCTCGTGCGCTCGACTGTTATGGAAGAGGTGATAAAACACCATTCCGTGGGAGGAGAGAACGGGACCGAACTCCTTCTGCCGGTGCGGATTCACATAGAAGACGATGGACCCTATACCCGGGTCTCCGTAACCTCCCAGGACACCCCATTCTTTCTCTACTCTCTCTCAAACGCCCTCTCCGTACAGGGCATGTCGATCCGACAGGTTGCCATCAAGACGGTGGATACCGAAGTCCAGGACACCTTCTGGGTACAGCACAACCGGGGCGGTACCGTAACGACCGAAGAGGACCGACGCCGTCTCCAGTTGTCTATTCTGGTAACTAAACAGTTCAGCCACGCCCTGGACCAGGCGGCGGACCCCCGGGGCGCCTTTGCCCGGTTTGAAGAACTGGTGCGCAAGGTGACCGGAGACGGAAGTACCAAACGGATACAGAAACTCCTGGCCGATCCCGGGACACAGCGTGAGCTTGCCCGCCTTCTGGGGGCAAGTGACTTTCTCTGGGAGGACTTTATCCGCCTGCAGTACGAGAGT
>JBAYPC010000226.1:0-5181 GCA_041677905.1 Alkalispirochaeta sp.
CGGGGTGGTGCTTCAGGAGGTCGTCGATGCCCTGGGGGTGGTCCGGGTGAGCCACCGCCCGCAAGACGGTATAACCGATCTCTTCCAGAACGGTGATGTGTGCAGCCGCCTCGTCCGACAGGGTAAGGTCGGTCTTGTTCAGAATGACCGAGGCATTGACCTCTTCCAGTTCAGCCATCACCAGAATTCGGTCGACAAACCCCGGGTGGTACGCAGGGTACTCAGCGCTGCCGACGACGTAGAGATGGTCCACGTTTGCAGCCACCGTCTGCAGGGCCTGGCGTTTTCGGTTCCACCGCGTCACGGCGTTCCGTCGCGGCTGTCGCTCCAGAATGGTGTATTTGCCGGTGTCGTCTCCACTCACCAGAACACGGTCTCCCGGAGCCAGAACGTTGTATGAGTCGTCACTGTCGGGAAGGACTTTTCCCTTTATCCTTACGTGGTCCAGGTTGGTCCCGTCGTCACAGCGCAGGGAGAAGATGTTGTTTGCACCCCACAAAACTGTTGCTTCTCGTTGCGTTGTTTCTCGTTGCGTCACACTGACTCCGGTTCAAGTTGTGCCAACAGGCGGTGCTCCATTAACAGACAGGAGATATCCCGGTTTAACGGACCGGTTGTAGCGAAATGCCCCCTCCCGGCCGTTCCGCGGACCGATATCTTTTGTTCGTCAAGAGTCCAGATAAGTCTTCGGACGACGCCGTCAAGGGAATCGACGACGGTGCGGCCCGGCCCAAGCACCCGGGCGATAATATCGCGGATACCGATAAAATGGGTGCACGCCAGAACGACGGTATCCACATCTGCCTCCAGAACGTTCTTTACATCCTCTTCGATGATCTTTGTAACGGACGGTACGGCGGCCCCGCAGATGTTTTCTTCTGCAGCCTGAACCAACCGTGGCAGACCCAGCAGGGTAACGCGACTGTACCGGGCAAAACGACGCACAAGGTCTTCGGTGTAGGGATCACCGGCGGTCCGGTTTGTCGAAAGAACGGCGATGTGCCCCGTTCGAGTAATTCCGGCGGCCGGTTTTACCGCAGGCACTACACCTATGACCGGTATATCCACATCCCGACGAACGGCGTCCAGAGCGACCACCGACGCGGTATTACATGCGATGACCGCCGCATCAAGGGGGTACAGATCGGCCATCTGTGAAACCAGCCGGACCACCCGATCCCTGACTTCTTCGGGTGAGCGATCACCGTAGGGGAAAAACGCGGTATCCCCAAGGTACACCACCGGTACTGACCTGCGGCGAAGGAACTCCTGGAGGTACGCCAGCCCGCCGATACCGGAATCAAAAAAGAGCACCATCTACGAAAACAGGCCGTCGAAGGTGCGGCGCGCTGCAGTCGACGCGGTGTCGCCGCCTGAACCTGCGCTGCCATTACCGGGCGAGTTGGCATTGAGTTTGAAGTAGTCGCAGAAATTGGCCCGCGTTTTGTCGTGAACCGGCTCAGGAATGGTCTCTCGGCAGTCCCAATGGGCACCGGGGAGATAAAAAATGCAGTTCCTGCAACAGCGTACCTGCTGGTTACAGGACGCACACTCGAGAGATCTGCTGATCGGTGGTTCCGCCGTAATCGGCGAACCGCAGTTGTAGCATGTCGCCATAGAGAAATTGTATCGACGCCTACAGGGTTGTGCAAGCAAGACGGTGACCGTACACTTGAAAAGGTGTTTTCAAGACGTTGCGACCAACCGGTAACGCAAGAGCTCCTCGATTCAAGTCAAGATATCCTTGAGTATATGGACTGCCGAGGACAACACCTGAAGGACTTGGATTTTTCCGGTCGACACCTCCGCTGGGTCCGCCTGACGGGTGCCCGGATCGAGCACTGCAACTTCGATGGAGCTACCCTTGAAGGGGTCATTGCGGACTTTGCCGTCCTGGAGCACTCCACCTTTCGGGATTCATTGATCATCGAGTCGGTGTTTGCGGGATCCAGGATTTACCGCTGTAATTTCTATTCGGCGACGGCGGACCAGTGCAATTTCAACGCCGTTCAGAGTGAGGAGACCGATTTCAGCGATGCATCGTTACGCCGCAGCCGGTTTATCAACGCGCGCCTGACAACGGTGAAGTTCATAAACTGTGACATCCGGCACGCTTTTTTTCAGTTCAGCGAACGTCACGAAGTTATATTTAAGCACAGCAACAACGACGAGGCGTTCTTTTGACTAACCCCAAGATGCGTATTATTCCATATTTCTCTCCTCGAAGTGAAACGACGACCTACCTGGTTTACACCGATAGTGACTCCCGGGCGGTCCTCTTTGATCCTACACCCCTTGATAACGAACTTTTTACCCTGATCTTGAACCACGGCCTGACAATAGCCGGCATCTTCATTACCCATCCCGAGTCGTATATGGAGCGGGCCGTAAAGACCCTCTCCCGGGTGTTCGATTTCACCGTCATCTGTGGTGAAGAGAACGTGTACGCCTGCGACAACTGCCGAATTTCCGGTGAAGGAACGGTAGAGATAGGTCCGTTTCAGGTAATGACGATTCCCGCCCTGCCCCACTCACGGAGTTCATTTTTCTACTGTCTGGATGAGGTTGTCTTTACCGGGTCTATCATGCATGCCGGCACTATTGGAGAAACGGGCAGCGCATACGCTGAAGCACTTCTGATTGCGTCGATTAAAGACAGCCTTTTTCAGAAAACTCGGGAAACCCTCATATTGCCTTCGGTAGGTCCGCCGTCGACGATTGGCGCAGAGCGGGATTTGAGTCCCTTCTACCGAGAGTATTGAACGGCTTTCTGCATCTTTCGCATACCCTCTCGAAATGCACGGGATAGGGGTGCCCTGAAAGACCGGCGGGTCTCCCCTTCGGCGAGAGAAATCTCCAGCTGCCGGGCGTGGAGCATAAGGGGCATATCACCGAGGCTTCGGTCGGCTCTGGCGTAAATCGGGTCGCCCACAACGGGATGACCGATTGCAGCGAGGTGGACTCTGAGCTGGTGGGTCCGACCGGTATGGAGCCGTAACTTCAGCAGTGTATAACCATTAAATCGACGCAGTACGGTGTAGGTCGTCAGAGCCGGCCGCCCTTTGTGCTTCCCCCTCTGATTTTCGTCGTCTTTTTCCCTCCAGCCGTCTACCGGTGTATCCAGATCGGGGAGAGCACTGTGCCGCAGTTCGCCGTGTACGGCAAACCTGGTGCGGTGGTAGCGGTCCCGCCCGATGGCCCCGGCAATGGAGCCGCTGCTATGTACGGGAGAGCCTTTTACCAGGGCGAGGTAGATCTTTCTAGTGCGGCGCCGGGCGAACTGCCGGACCAGGTGGGTGTAGGAATCGCCGTTTCTGGCAACGACCAGCACGCCGCCGGTATCTTTGTCCAGGCGGTGTACGATGCCGGGCCGATTCGGGTCGCCGCCGTCGTCACCGCCGTCGTCACCGGTTGTGAAAAACGGAGAGTCCCGGTAGCGTCCCGCCAGGGCGTGCAGCAGCGTTCCACTCCAGTTTCCTGCCCCGGGATGCACCACCATTCCCGGGGGTTTGTTGACAACCACCGCCCGTGAATCTTCGTAGATGATGTCGAGGGGGATGTCTTCGGGGACGATATCCCGGGTTTCCTCCGGTTCCAGCACCACTTCTATACGGTCACCGGCGGTCACGGGGGCAGAGAGTTTCACCGGCCGACCGTTACACGTCACCGTCCGGGACCGCAGTTTGAGGGAGCTCCTGTTGGGCGTGCCTTCAAGTCCGGCGAGATACGCGTCGAGTCGTACCGGTCCGGTCACTCCTTCGTCCACGGTGACTTTAAGGGTATCGTTAACGGGAGGGGTATCGTTTGCCATTGTCATTGCCGGGCCGAAGCCCGCTTTCCCAAAAAGAGGTCGATCAAGGCGACGCCGGTACTGAGAAGAGCCGATGAGAGAACCAGTCCGATACGCTCTCCATTGTTGAAGGCTCCTTCGGGATTTGTCGAAAAAAACCACGGTGCGTACCGTACATCGGGCTCTCCGTTCCTGATACTCTGGTACCCGAAACGGCCCAGTTCATAGCCGATACTGGTGATAATCATGGCAATGGGAAATGCGCCGATGGCGATGATCTCACCCCGCCGCAGATCCCGGGCCCACAGGGGGAATTCGTCGGGATCGTAGGGCACCGGTTCATCGGGGTTGTAGGTTACGTCGGGCGCCCTATGGTCGGGTACGCCCACCTCCTGGGCGAAAACGGTCGTCGAAAGAAGCGGTACAAAGAGGAACACTGCAGTCAGTCTTACTAAAACAGATCGGCCCATGGTGCTGCTCCGATCTCAGGTGGAACGTCGACCGAAGATAGCCGTGCCGATGCGCAGCAAGGTGGACCCTTCCAGTACGGCTTCGTCCATGTCGTCGGTCATTCCCATGGAGAGCTCGGGGTACTGTTTTCCCATGACCGCTTCCAGCCGATCACGGCTTTCCCGCAAAAGGGCAAAAGCACGGCGAATCCGGTCGCTTTCGGCGCCAAAGGGCCCAATTGTCATAAGGCCCTCCAGATGAAACCGATCGCTTTTTTCGATGCGTTCCGCAAGAGCGGTCACCTCATCGAAGGACCGGACACCGTCTTTACTCGCCTCGCCGGAGGTGTTCATCTCTATCAGAACGGCCAGCGGTTCTTTGCGGTCGGCAAGATGGCGCTCCAGGGCGTCAACGGTGCGTATTGCATCCAGAGACTGGACGGCGTCGTACAGATCGGCGGCATCTTTCGCCTTGTTGCGCTGAAGATGGCCGATAAGGTGAACCTCAGCGTCGGCGGGAAAGAGATCTCTCCGTGATTTTGTCTCCTGCACCCGGCTTTCCCCAAAAAGACGGCAGCCGTACTCCAGAGCTTCGGTGATTTTTTCAAGAGGCTGGAGCTTGCTGACCGCCATGAGGCGCAGCGAGTTTCGATCCCGTCCGGCCCGGATACAGGCGTTGTGTATCCGTTCCTCAATTTGTATAATGTTGTCGCGGACTGAGGACATGCCTGAAGCATACCACTACCGGCCCGTGTTGACGAGGGCCTCATTATCTCATTGAGGATGAGGTGTATTTTCCACATATCTCCAGGTTTCCTGGATGAGGATAGATTCGATGGATGATTTATTATGGTCCGGACGCCAGGCTGCGGCGTGGCGAAAAAAGGTCGGGCTTGCGGAAATGTTAAAGGGCGGCGTGATTATGGATGTGACCAACGTCGA
>JBAYPC010000227.1:0-5176 GCA_041677905.1 Alkalispirochaeta sp.
CCAATGCGACAAACACACCCAAAAACATCAATCCAAATTCGTTGAGGAGGATAGAGAGGGATATCTGCTCCAGGGAATAGATGTGCATGACCAGGACTACATTCAATACAATGGCAAGTTTTGTATCAAAAATATGCATTAATAAAGTAAAGACTAAGATGTACAGAGCGAATACTGCCAACGAAAAACCGAACACGGTGAAAAGCACAGAAGAGAGGGCCAAAGAACCAACCGCCGTCAAAAGTCGTATACCCGCCAGTTTTATCGACTGTTTCTTGGCCGAAAGCATGCTTACGAGAACAATGGTTCCCGCGGAGCTGTAAAACTCCATCCGTAACGCCTTTGCCAGAAGAATTCCCGCAACGACACCGACCGCGATCTTTACACTCTTGACAACGTGTTCCCGAAACATAGCCATCCTTCTTTCTTATATCCTAAATTTAGTTTGAACGCCAGGCGTTCTGCGCAGCGCCCCCCCAACCCATCGGAGCAACCCGGCTCGCAGTGCGTTGTTGACCGGAATCAAGGCCGCACCCCATTTCCACCCGATCTTGACGCATCCCCCTTTGGGTACGACAATGCACCGTAATCATGCCAGTGATAGACGACCGAATCCTGCGGGTAGTCAAGACCGACGGGCTCGGTGCGCGGATAAAAGACGTTCTCATCGACTGCTACGACCAGATCGTGGCCGGCGCGATAACGACGGTAGATGAGCTTGTCGTGTATCTCGAGCCCCTTGGTGACACCGAGCGGCTCGAGGGCGTTGTCCGCCGATGCTATCGGCTGATCCGGGAGATCCACTGGGGCATCTTTCGTCACCTCGATTCGAAGACTCACCCGGAGCTCTGGCGTGCCCTGACCGTTACCAATCGCAAAATTGCCGATATTGCAGACCTCAAACAAAACGTCGTCGTTCCCAATATCTACTGCGCACTGCTCGACGTCCACGGCTATACGGCGTTCTGCCAGAAAAATCGCCATAATGTGACGATGCTGCGCATGCTTGACAACCTGATGCACAACGATCTCCAGACGGTCGCGGCCCACCACCATTGTATCGCGTCGCGCTCAGCGGGCGACATGGTCATCCTGATCGGGTCATCCCCGATCGACATCGTGCGTGCGTGTCTCGGAATCATCGCTTCGTTTTCCCGAAAGCGGGTGGTAAAGGCGACGGAAACATTCGAAAGTCGCCGGGGCGCCTCGGTAGTAATGCAGGACTTCAATGTTTCCGCCGGCATAGCAGGCGGACAGCACTACAACTCCCTGATCGTTACGCAAGACGGCGACATTTCCGGTGTCCTGGTCAACACCGCTGCGAGGTTACAGTCTCTTGCCGGAAGGATCGCTCCGGATCGGTCCAAGGTAATGGTCGCGTCTCACGTCTACACACGATACCGAAAAGCGGCCAACTTGGCCGGTGGGATCGATGGACTCCAGTTTTTTGACTGTGGGAAGATCGCATTCAAGGGTGTCGGGGTAGGTGTACACGAGTTGCTCTTTCTCGAATGGGAATTGAAAAAGGTTGCGTACCAGGACGAGTATCAGGCGGTTGTCTCAGCGGCGAGGCGCGGCCAGTGGAGCGACAGCCTCGTTCCGGATGCCATCCGGCTCGTCGCCAAGGCGATCGAGACCAACCCGATTCCCCAGGTTAGCGTTATCGAAGACGGCCGCACGCGGAAAGTTTCGAGTTCGGAGATCGCTCAGCTATGCAAGGAAGCGATCAACATCTATGAGTACGGGAAGGACCATCGAAAAGCCGCTGTTCTGCTTGAGGAGATCGGTGGACTTCTGGAACGCTGCACCGCATTCGACCCACTCGTTCTCATTCATTTTCGGCGAATAGCAGGGGCCTACGATCAGATGGTACGTGAGTTGGAACGGGTGCAGTACCAACGTATCATCGAAAACCAGAAGAGTCTCTTCAGCGTCAAAGAGCGGTCACTCATCGACCACGCAGCGCGGCTCGAAGGGGTCAGAGCGCACCTCATCGAGCGAGAAATGCAGGACAATTCGATTTACTCAACAACCATGCTCTGGAACAAGATCGTCAACGATTTTGACAACGGCCTGGAGATCGACGTCTACCTGGGAAAACGCTGACACCCCTGGCAGGAGTGTGATTTTGACGTAACACACGGTCTCCTGTTGGTCAGACCATCGGTGCGATAATTTTTAGAACTCTTCCCATCAGTGTCATGAAGATGTTGTATTTTTTTATATCGGCCGGGGTTACTTTCTGAGACTGTTCCAGAGTCTTGCGAAAATCTTCTTCGATGTCGGCTATCGTCTGCGTTCCTTCGATATATACGGCGTTTTCAAAATGGTGGTAGAGACTTCGGTAATCGAGATTGATGGTTCCGACGACGGCTTTTTTGTTATCACTGAGGAATACTTTGGCGTGCATGAAGCCCGGGGTGTACTCGTAGATGCCGACGCCGGCTTGTATCAATACAGTGTAGTGGCTTCGTGATTGGGCAAAGACAAGTTTTTTGTCAGGTATGTGGGGCAGTATGATTTTAACGTCGACCCCCCGTTTGGCCGCAAACTGTAACGACATCATTATTTCGCTGTCCAGGACCAAATAGGGAGTCATGATGTAGACGTAGTCTTCCGCCCGGTCGAGGATGTCCATATACACAGTTTTACCCGTTTGATCATCGTCGAGGGGGTAGTCACCGAATGGGAGGACATACCCGGCGGTTGATTCACCTGTAATCATCGGATTCGCCGTGTTCGCCCGGTACGCATCGGTCAGGTAGGTTCGGTCGGTTTCATTCATATTCCACATTCGTAAAAACATCAGAGTGAAACTGGCGACCGCATCACCTTCAACCATGACGGCCGTATCTTTCCAGTGTCCGTATACTTCTTTTTCGTTGATATACTCATCTGATATGTTGATCCCACCGGTGAACGCCACCCGCCCATCGATGACCATTATTTTTCTGTGGTCCCGGTAATTGTAATGGGTAGAAAGAAACGGACGAAGAGGGGCAAATACTTTTGCCGTGATCCCCAACTGTTGTAGTTTTTTGGGGTAGCTGTGGGGTAATAGAGCAAATTCACACGTACCATCGTACATCAATCGAACCTCTACACCTTGCTGCACTTTTTCAACCAGGATTCTTAAAATCTGGCCCCACATGACACCTTCAGCCAGAATGAAATACTCCAGGAAAATAAAGGACTCCGCTTTTTTCAGTTGCAGGAGCATTTCTGCAAACGCATCTTCACCAAGAGGGAAATATCTGGTGCGTGATTTTTCATAGATAGGAAAGCCGCCCACTTTTTGCATATAGGTGCCCAGGTTATGCAGTCCCCTGTTTTTAGCCCGTAATCGCTGCATCAGCTGATCTTGTGGTGTGAAATCTTTTTCCGACTCAGCGGTGATGGATTGCAGTCGTTTTTTGATCTTTCGATGTCCGAGATCACTTCGTATAAAAAGGTAAATCATACTTCCGTATCCGGGAAGCAAGGTAATGAGAATGATCCAGGTCATCTTGATACTCTCATTGTCTTGGGTGTTGATGACGTGGATGACCATCATTACGGTAAAAACGGCCAATGAAACAAAGACATAGGGGATCAGTGTTTCCAAAAATCGTAAGACACTAAACAAGGCCCATATTTGGAGCAGCAGCAACAGGATAAAGACGCCCGTTCGTCCAAAGAGCATTCGAAGGGCGCCACGTTTGCCTTTTTCAAATAAAAGGGTATCTACATGTTTGTTTTCTGGTTTCATTTTTGTCCTTATGATTGTGACATCACTAAGGAGCTGAGAGCAAGGCGTCTTGAGGCCGGCCGACCGGTCAGGATTTTTCCGTGTATTTCGTCATGAACTCACCAATTCGCTCGGACGCATCACCTGTCATCAGTGTTGCCTTCTTGCTGACGTACAACGGGTTGTCTACGCCGGCGTAGCCGGGGTTGGTGTCCATATTGAAGATGATAATGTGCCGCGCGTCCGACACATTCAGGATCGGCATGCCGTAGATCGGTGTCCCTTCTGCCGATGTTGCCGAGGGATTCACGACGTCGTTGGCCCCTACGACGATGACAACGTCGGTATCGGCCAACAGGGGATTCGCGCTGTCAATTTCCAGCAGCTTTTCGTATGGGACCCCCGCTTCAGCCAGTAACACGTACATATGCCCGGGCATCCGGCCCGCAACGGGGTGAATCGCAAACTTCACATCCTTGCCCTGACGTTCCAGCAAGTCACCAAATTCTTTGACCCGGTGTTGGGCCTGGGACAAAGCCATTCCGTAACCAGGTACGAAAAAAACGGTTTTGGCGTCTGTGAGCTTCTCCAACGGGTTGTTGTGCTCCCCTGCTTCGGTAACCTCGGTTGAGATGACCTCGGCTGAGATGTTCGACGGGGAACTTTGTGTTGAAACGCTGGTTCTTCCGAGCAGGATATCCTGGAGAGAACGGTTCATTGCCCTGCACATGACCTGCGTGAGGATAAGGCCGGCTGAGCCGACAATTGCGCCGGTCCCGACGAGGATCGGTTCGCCGATAGCAATACCGGCAACTGAACCGGCAAGCCCGGACAGTGAGTTCAACAGTGAAATTGTGATCGGCATGTCGGCGCCACCAATGCGGACCGTAAAAACAACGCCAAATGCGATGGATACCGCGAGAAGGACCACCGCCGAGGCAAGCATCGCCGATTGGCCCCAGAAGACCATGCCGGCAATGAGTACACCCAGACACACCATCATGGCGACATTGATGAACGAATGGTAACGCAGCATCGTTGGTTTCTGCGGAAGGAGACGCGCCAGTTTTGCCGCGGCCAGCAGACTTCCCCCCAGGGTCACGCCGCCAACAAGGAGTGCCAGGGATGCCGTGAAGACCGACGCCACACCGCTACCGAGAGCGGCCAGCGCAGTCGCCGCCGATGCACCCCCGCCAAGGCCGTTTAATAACGCCACAAGTTGCGGCATTTGGATCATGCTGACGCGGACAGCGAGAAAATAACCTATAACGGCCCCGATACCCACCGGTATGAGTATACCGGTCATATCTACGATTCCCGCCGCGAAAAGAGTGTACAAAACCGCCGACAGAACACCGATTGCGCCAAGCAGGTTACCCATTTGGGCGGTACGGGGAGAGCTCATCAAACGGATGCCCCCGAGGAAGAGCAGTACGAAAAATATGCCGG
>JBAYPC010000228.1:0-5171 GCA_041677905.1 Alkalispirochaeta sp.
AGGGTGCGGGAAAGGTCGCTGCGGACAACGCTGGTTCTGCTGTTGGTTCTACTGGTGCAGATTGCTGTGGGTGTAGTCTTTGGCGTGTACCTGCAGGTACAGGTGGTTCGGCCCCTGGCCGCCGTTGCCCACGGTGTGGAGTCTCTTCTGCCCGGTCAGGACAACGCGTCAATACCGGCACCTCGGCGTGCCGCCCGGGAGATTCGCACCGTGTCCCTGGCAATTAACGGTATGCGATCTCGGTTGGAACACTACTACCGGGAGGAGCGGGAACAGCAGCGTCTGCGGACACTGGGGGAGATATCTGTCTCTCTGGCCCATGAAATTCGGAACCCCCTGGAAGCGGTGGGCGGTGCCGTGGAAGTGCTGCGGACCATGACCGGCGCGGGGGAGAAGAGGGATCAGTTTTACGACATTATCACCGAAGAGGTAACCAACCTGAATCGGTACGTCTCGGAGTTTCTCCGGTACGGTCGGTTTGACATTCCCGACGAAGAGCCGTGGGATTTGCGCGCGCTGGCAGATGATGCGGTTCTTCTTGTCTCTCCTCTTTGTATGCAGCGACAGATTCGACTGGAGGTGTACCACAGCGAAGAACCGATACCGGTCACAGTCTCGGCCGACCAGATCAAACGGGTGCTGGTAAATCTGCTGATGAACGCGATAGAGGCGTGTTCATCTGGGGACGAGGTGTCCGTGTTTACTGAAGCAGCCGGTACTAACGGCGGAATTCGGATAGAAGACAACGGTCCCGGAGTTGATCAGACGGTGGCCCACCACCTTTTTGACCCTTTTGTCACCACCAAAGACCGTGGAGCCGGGCTGGGCCTTGCCATTTGCCGCACCATTGTGGACCATCACCGGGGCAGTATTTCTGTGGGCAACCGGGATGTCGGGGGTGTCTGCGCATCCGTGGTCATTCCACTGACCGGACGTGCCTCTGACGGGACGTGATATTGAAGAAATGTAATGGCTGTAGTTGACGCATCGGCAAAGACAATTCTCGTTGTAGACGACAAACAGAACATTCTCACCGTTCTGGAGACCTTTTTAAGCGGCTTGGGGTACCGGGTTGTTACTGCCTTGGGCGGGCGGGAAGGGTATCGCCGGGCGGTTCAGGACCATCCCGATCTGGTGCTGTGTGACATCCGTATGAATGACATTGACGGGTTACAGCTGGCGGCAATGCTGCGGACCCAGGGTTTGTCCCTCCGGTTTGTCTTTATCACCGCTTTTGCCACCGTTCAGGGTGCGGTGGACGCCATGAAGGGAGGTGCTTTTGACTATCTGACCAAACCTTTGGACTACGACCGGCTGAAAGAGGTGATCCGGCAGTCTCTGGCGGGCCCCCCGGAACAGCGTCCCGAGCGGACCATTGTGGGGTCCAGCAGTGTGATGATGAAGGTGTTTCGCCGGATTGCAGCGGTAGCTGCCAGTAACGCCACGGTGCTGATCCTGGGGGAAAGTGGTACCGGGAAGGACCTGATCGCCCGGGCCATACACTTTCAGAGTCGCCGTCACACCGGTCCATTCATACCGGTACACTGTGCGTCGTTTAACGAACAGCTTCTGGAGTCTGAGCTGTTTGGCTATGAAAAGGGTGCGTTTACCGGTGCGGATGTCCGGAAGGAAGGGTTTTTTGAGGTGGCCGACGGTGGTACGTTGTTCCTGGATGAAGTATCCGAGGTATCTATGGCTACACAGGTGTCCCTTCTGCGGGTGCTGCAGGAACGCAGTTTTAACCGCGTCGGCGGCACCGAGTTTGTCCGAGTGGATGTCCGATTGATCGCGGCGACCAATAAAGACCTTCTCTCTCAGGTGGAGCACGGGCTGTTTCGTGAAGATCTGTACTACCGACTCAACGTTGTGCCCATCCACGTACCGCCTCTGAGGGACCGCCGTGGTGATATTCCTGAATTGGGCCATTCCTTTCTGGAAGAGACGTGCAGACGGGAGCAGGTTGTACTCCCTGAAGTGGAAGATGCAGCCTGGGACGCCCTGGGGGATTACCACTGGCCGGGCAATGTCCGGGAGCTGCAGAACGTTCTGGAGCGGCTGGTGGTGCTCCACCGGCCGGAACAGGTAACCCGGGAGATGGTGCTGGAAGAACTGGGAAATACCGGAAAAAAAGCACCCGCCGGTCCAGATGAACGGGGCGTTATAGTTGATGCCCTGCGTCGGTTTCGGGGAAACAAGACCGGCGCCGCCCGGTACCTGGGGTTGTCCCGTCGGACCATGTACAACCGGATTGACCGCTTTGGTATTACCTCCGGGGAATACGAATAAGAAACTGCGCCGAATTGCGATCTGGAATTCCGTCCTTTTTGTGTAGTGACCGTTTCTGTTTTGGCGGGTGTTGCACGGTGTGCACACTGTGCATCGAGTGTGCAGCACGTGCACATTCTGAAGAAATTACCTGGGCATGAGGCAGTCCAATTCGTTGAAGGCAAAGGTGTTACAGTTATTTCTGTTTCTGGCATGAAAATTGCTTCCTGAAAGATAAAATACCTGTAGGAGGTACTGTAATGAAACGAATTGTACTGTTGTTGCTTGTTGCAACTCTTCTGGCACCCATGGTGCTGCTTGCGACGGGACAACCGGAAACACAGGATGGTCCTGGAGAACTGGTTGTCTACTCAAGTGTGGATGAGGCGAATGCCAAGAAGATCCTCGACGCCTTTACTGCTGATACGGGAATTGAGGTGGCTTTTGTACACCTTTCCACCGGCCCCGCTCTGGCGCGGATTGAGGCTGAGATGAACAACCCCCAGGCGGACGTCTGGATGGGCGCTCCCAATGAGAACCACATTCTGGCGCGGGATCGGGGACTTACCATTCAGCACACCTCCGACGCTACCAAGGAAATCCCCGCACAGTTTAGGGATCCGAAAGGGTACTGGACATCCTTTTACATGAACCCCATGGGCGTTGCGGTGAACACTGAAGCGCTGAAAAAAGAAGGCCTGGCGGCTCCCAAGTCCTGGGAAGACCTGACCAAGCGGGAGTACAAGGGACTCATTCAGATGCCGTCTCCCCAGTCTTCCGGTACCGCCTACAACGTGGTAACCAGCCTCGTCCAGGCCCGTGGCGAAGACGCTGCTTTTGAGTACATGAAACGACTGAACCCCAATATCCAGACGTACACCAGTTCCGGTACGGCTCCCTCCCAGGCGGTGGCAGTTGGTGAAGCTCCGATCGGGATTCAGTTTACCCCGGCTTTCTTCCAGTACGCCGATGAGGGGTATCCCCTCCAAGTTATCTTCCCGTCGGAAGGTGTCGGCTATGAGGCTCCCGCCGTATCTATCCTGAAAGGTGCACGCAACGAAGCGGCTGCCCGACAGCTGGTAGACTGGCTGGTTTCCAAGAAGGGGCAGGACGTTCTGACCGCTGCGAAAACCTATTTCTATCCGGTTAACCCCAAAGCCGAGCTTGGAGCCGGTATGCCGTCCTTTGAGAGCCTGAAGACCATACCCGTTGACCCCACCTGGGCCGGGCAAAACAAGGAACGCCTTGTGGAGCGCTGGGTAGAGGAAGTCCTTCCCGCCCGCTGACCTGTCTGGGTGATGCATGAGGTAGATTAGTGCATCCCGTCACAGGCCTCCCCGAGTGGGGGGCCTGTGGTTCGTTCCGGCCATGAGACGTAACAACCAGTAAGAGAGACGAAGGAGCTCCGTACATATGAGGGATACCCGTTCCGTGCAGAATAGAATGAACCAGACTGTATTGGCGTGGCGCAGGCTTGCGGGCGACCCCGTTCTGCTCGGCGTCATTCTGATTATTCTGGCGTCGCTGGTCGTCTTTATTCTCTTTCCGCTGTTTCAGGTCCTCCTGACCAGCGTTCATGACAAGGCGGGGCAGTGGAGCCTGGAACCCTATGCCGGGATTTTTTCGTCCTGGTTTCTCCGACGCGCTTTTTTCAACAGCATTCTCATGGGGATATGTACTGCCATCCTGGGGAGTCTGGTGGGCTTTCTCTTTGCCTTTACCCTGACTCGCACGGCCGCACCGTTTAAAAAAGCGCTGCACCTGATCGCCATTGTACCGATTGTGTCGCCGCCGTTTATCGGCGCTATGGCCATCATCATGCTTTTCGGCCGAAACGGGCTTATCTCGGCCCAGTTACTGGGGCTTCGGAACGTGCAGATTTACGGGTTTCGGGGGCTCCTTTTTGCCCAGGTGATGACTTTTTTCCCCGTTGCCTACATTACCTTGAAGGGAGTCCTGGAGTCGATCAGCCCTACTCTGGAGGACGCGGCTATGGATCTGGGGGGATCGCGTTTGCGGGTCTTCCTCAGGGTAACACTGCCGCTGACCGTTCCGGGAATTGCCTCGGCCATGCTCGTCCTGTTTATCGAAACGCTGGCGGATTTTGGAAATCCCCTGATTCTTGCGGGAAGCCAGTTTCCGGTACTCTCCGTTCAGGCGTACCTGCAGATTACGGGAATGTACAACCTGCCTCGGGGCGCGGCCCTGGCGGTGATTCTCCTTATTCCGGCGGTGACCGCCTTTTTCCTGCAGAAGTACTGGGTCAGCCGTAAACAGTACGTGACCATCACCGGGAAACCGACCACGTCCACATCAAAGCTGGTAAGTCCGGTTATGCAGTGGGTTCTCTTTGGTTTGTGTATCATGGTGGCCGTCACGATTATCACCGTCTACGCAACTATTCTCTGGGGTGCCGTTGCCCGGGTCTGGGGTAGCGATAACAGCTTGACTCTGGACCATTTCCGCTACGTGTTTGGTGTTGGATTCAAATCGGTCAAGGACACCCTCATTATTGCCGGAACGGCCACCCCCGTAGCAGGCGTTCTGGGGATGGTCATCGCCTTTTTGATTGTCCGTCGCCGCTTTCCCGGCCGCCGGTTTATGGACTTCACTTCCATGCTGAGCTTTGCCGTACCCGGAACGGTTATCGGTATCGGTTATATCCTGGCGTTTAACCAGCGCCCTCTGGTGTTAACGGGTACCTTTGCCATTCTGGCGCTGAACTTTATCTTCCGGTACGTACCGGTGGGTATTCAGTCGGGTATAGCAATTTTACAGCAGGTGGATCCCTCTATTGAGGAGGCGGCGGTTGATCTTGGGGCCGATTCCAAAACGAGCTTCCGGAAGATCACTTTACCGCTGATGGTTCCCGCTTTTTTCTCGGGGTTGGTTTTTTCTTTTGTACG
>JBAYPC010000229.1:0-5154 GCA_041677905.1 Alkalispirochaeta sp.
TGCCCTCCACGCCGTCGTCTGGGGAGTCATAAACGTCGCCATTGCGCTCTGGGGGCTTCATCTTGCCCACCGGGGCAGCCGGAAATACCCCGATGAGTACCGCGATGTGGCCGACGGCCTTCGGCTCAGGCGGCTCCTGGTGGTAAACGGCTTCCTGGACATCGGCTATATCACCGCCGGAGCGGGACTGATCGTCTTTTTTCACGCCAACGACTTTCTCCTTGGGAACGGAATCGGCATCGTCCTGCAGGCGCTGTTTCTCCTCTTTTTCGATTTCATCCACGCCTGGAGGCTCCCAAAGACGACCCCGCCGTGGTACGATCCGCCGGTATGACTATCCAGAAATTCCGCTGGGACACCCTCTCTGATGAAGGCCGTAACCGTATTCTCAAACGGTCCGGCCGTGATATTGACTCCCTGACAGAGGTGGTCCGGCCCATAATGGAGTCGGTCCGCGTGGAGGGTGACCGTGCGTTGATCCGCTATGCCCGTGAGTTTGACGGCGCCGACCTGACGCCGGCGGGAGTCCAGGTCTCACCGGACGAGTTTACCGCCGCAGCGCAGGCGCTCCCGCCCAGGGTAACCGCTGCCGTCGACTACGCGGTGGAGAACGTACGCCGGTTCCACCGCGCCCAGGTTCAACAGTCCATGATGACCGTTCACGTTCGTCCCGGAATTCTGGCAACCGAGCGGTACACACCAATCGACAGCGTCGGTCTTTACGTCCCCGGCGGCCGGGGCAGTTTCCCGTCCATGCTGTACATGCTCGCCGTCCCGGCCGTTCTCGCCGGAGTTCCCACCGTCGCAGTTACCACACCGCCCCGGCCGGACGGTACGGTAGACCCGGCGGTCCTCTACGCCGCCGGGGTGTGCGGGGTGAAGACGGTGATAAAAGCCGGCGGCGCCCAGGCGGTAGCCGCCCTGGCGTGGGGTACCGAGACGGTGCCCCCCGTCGCCAAGATCGTCGGACCCGGCAGCGCCTACGTGGCGGCGGCAAAGCGGCTCGTTGCAGACCGGATCGACGTCGGACTGCCGGCGGGCCCCTCCGAATCGATCGTTCTTGCCGATGAAACGGCCGATCCCCGTATCGTCGCCCTGGATCTGATGATCGAAGGGGAGCACGGCAGTGATTCGGCGGCGCTCTTGATCACCCACAGCTCAGAACTTGCGGATTCCGTCGCCCGGGAGATAGAAAAACTCCTGCCCCAAGTCCCCGAACCGCGCAGAACCTATCTGACTGATGTCTTTCAGGGGTACGGCGGTATCGTTCTCACCACCGGCGTGGACCAGTCGGTTCAAGTGGTAAACACCTTTGCCCCGGAACACCTGCTCATCCACGCCCGGGACGCCCGGGCCCTCTCGCACAGCATCACCAACGCAGCGGAGATACTGATCGGCCCCCACACCTCCTTCAGCCTGGCAAACTACGCCGCCGGCCCCAACGCCGTATTGCCCACCGGCGGGTGGGCCCGCACGTGGGGCCCCGTATCGGTACGGGACTTTCAGAAAGCGTCATCGGTTATCGAAGTGACCTCTCAGGGTTACGCCGAAATGAAAGACCACGTCATAGCCCTGGCGGACCACGAAGGCTTTTACACCCACGCCGCCGCCCTCCGGAACCGCCCGGACCTGCCATGAACCGGCCCATGACGGCCAACTGGACCGGCGATACCGCCTTTGCCTGGTTTGAGTCCCGGACCAACCTGGAACGGCTGCAGCCGCAGTTGCGTATGTACCGCCTGGAGCGGATGGAAACCCTTCTCAGACGGTTGAACTCTCCCGAAACGACGGTACCGGTAGTGCACATCGCCGGTTCAAAGGGAAAGGGGTCTACCTCGGCCTATATCGCCTCCCTGCTGGCTGCCTCGGGTCACAGAGTCGGCATGTACACATCACCCCACGTCCGGGGGTACCGGGAGCGGTTTACCGTCCTCCCCCCGGGATACGCCGTTGGAGAACCCGTTCCATCTTCAACGCCCGAGTCGGCTCTGGTCGAAGGCGGTTCCGCCTATGAAGACGCACTGGCCCGGGAGAGTTACCGCATACGCCTCGTTGTGGAAGAGATGGCCCGGGAGGGCACGGCCGACGATGACCTTCCCACGACCTTTGAACTGTTGACCGCCCTGGCGTTCCTCTTCTTCCCCGCCCTGGGATGTGACCGGATCGTCCTTGAAACGGGCCTGGGCGGGCGGTTGGACGCCACTAACGTCTGCCTGCCTGAGGTCGCCGCCATCACCAGAATCGAACGGGAGCATACGGACTACCTGGGCGAGACGATCGGTGAAATCGCCCGGGAAAAGGCGGGGATCATCAAACCCGGTGTTCCTGTCGTCTGCGCCGCCCAACGGCCCGAGGCGTATGACCTTATCCGCCGTGTCGCCGAAGAGCGGAACGCGCCGTTTGTCGCCGTGGAAGAGGTACCGTTCTCGCCACTGGAGACGGCGGAATCTCCGGCAGAGCAGCCGGAGTCCCCCTGGCGCGGCCGCGTCGCCGTTCCCGCCCGACTTCTGGCCGGCGATAACCCTGCCGGCGACGACCCTGCCGGTGGAACAACCGTACTCAGACCGGCCATGATCGGCACGGTGCAGCAGAAAAACATCATCCAGGCCCTCACCGTGTACCGGCTCCTGGCAGACCGAGGCGTTGTACACCCGGCTCCTCCCGAGACCCTTCGCCGTGCAGTGGAGACGTGCCGCCTCCCCGGCCGGGGCGAGGTCATTGACGGAGTCTTTCTCGACGGCGCCCACACGCCCGAAAGCGTGGCGACGGTGGTACAGGCGTACCGGCAGCGCTTCGGGGACCCTCTTAACATACCGGTGATTCTTGGAATTGTGGCCGGCAAAGACGTCGAGGGAATCGCCGCCGCCCTAAAACCGGTCGCCTCGGTGGTTATCGTCTCCACACCGGGCCGGTTCAAGCCCGGTGATCCGCAGAACGTGGCCGATCGGGTGGCCGCAGCGGGTCTTACCGTAGATTTCCAGCCCGACCACGAGAAGGCCCTCCAAGTCGCCCGGGACGCCCAGGCTAAGACCGCAACAGCCGATAACGACGGAGCGGCACCGCCCATCCTGGTGACCGGTTCTTTTTACATGGTCGCGGAAATACGCCGTCTTGTGGTACCGTAAGACCATATGTCTTTGAATAGCCCGGAAATAGACGCCGTCCTCTCCGAACTCCCCCTGTCGGAAAGCCACATCCAGACGGTTCTGCAGCGGGACTTCAAGAACCTCTACTTCGGTATCTACAGCCCCCCCGACACGTGGTGGCTCCGGGTATGCCTGGAACACCCCTTTGTCCGGCTGCACCGGACCGCCGCGTCACCGGGACGCAAACGGAGCCACCAGCGTTTTGAAGACTTTCTCAACGCCCGGATAAAAGGCGGCCGTATCGTCGCAGCAGAGCACCTCTACAGGGACCGGATCGTCGCCCTTGAGGTCCGCCGGAGTGAGGCGGTATCAACCGTGTACATCCGACTGTGGGGAACCCGGGCCAACGTAATCGTCACCGACGACCAGGGCACCATACTGGACGTCTGTTTCCGCAAACCGGCGGAAGGTCTGGAAACGGGGGGAACCTTCATTCCGGCGCCTCCCGAAGGCGACCCTGCAGCGGGGCGGGAAGTCCGGCCTCACGACGCCGACCGCTCGTTCAACGAGTTCATAGAAACGACCTACGCCACGCTGGAGTACAACCGCGACCGGGAACGGCTGATCAACCGCAGTCGCGCTCTGCTGGAACGGTCCCGGCGACGCCTCGGCGCCCGGCTGGCAGAAATCGAACACGGCCTCACCGCCGGCGGAGAGGGTGACCGGAACCGCCACTACGGCGACCTCATCCTCGCATCCATTCACCTGATCAAACCCGGAGATGAGTGGGCCGAGGCGTCGGACTACCTGAATGACAACAGACCGGTCCGCATCAAACTGGACCCCCGGCTATCACCGGCGGACAACGCCCAAAACTACTACGACCGAGCCCACCGGGCGGAAGAGTCCGCCGCCTTCCTTGAATCGAATGCCCTCTCCCTGAACCACCGGCTGGAACGTATCGACCGCCGCCTGAATGAGCTGGAAAGTCTGGAAAACCGGGAACTCCGGGACGTGATCCGGGATGAAGAACAGGAGCGGAAACGCTCCAAGGGCAAAGACAGCGGGGACACACCGGGGATCGAGTTTGAATCTCAGGGTTTCCGAATTCTGGTCGGCCGGAACGCCCGGGAAAACGACCGGCTGCTCCGGGGGAAGGTCCGGGGTAACGACTGGTGGCTCCACACCCGGGACTACGCCGGGGGCTACGTCTTTATCAGGAACAGACCGGGCAAGAGCGTTCCTCTGGAGGTGTTGTTAGACGCCGGCAACCTCGCCCTCTTTTACAGTAAAGGCCGGGCCAACAGAAAGGGTGATCTCTACTACACCCAGGTGAAGCACCTTCGCCGGGCCAAAGACGGCCCGACGGGGCTCGTTATTCCCACCCAGGAAAAGAACCTCCACGTTGAACTGGACGACGCCCGCCTGAGCCGACTGGGTATCGGCAGTTCCATTTGAAAGCTCTTCCAACTGAGACGATACTTCGTGCAAGAGGCTACCGTTGATTCGAACCACCGTCGGTGAAGGCATCTACTTTCCCGAAGACTCGGACATACTCAGGCGGGACGTGCAGACCGCCTTCCGGGAATCGTCCGTTCTCAGTGAAGACGCCACCGTATCGGTAGCTCCCTTCGGCGCGTTCCGTCACAGTCTCCCCTATATCGCCTCCTCTCTGAAGGCCATGGGACCACAAAAACCCGATGCAATCGTCATCCTTGCACCACCGGATACTCTCCGGACCGGCAATATCCTGCTGCCCGAATCGGACTCGTTTGCCACCCCCCTGGGACTGATCCCGGTGGATACCGCCGCCCTCAAGCTGCTGCAGCGGCGCTGTCGCTATTTTGTTGACGACGAAATAGCCCACCTTCAGAACCACAGCATTGAAGTGCTGCTGCCGCCGATCCAGTACTACTACGGCAACACCCCGATTGTGCCGCTTCTGGTACCACGGCTCACCACCGACCAGCTGATCCCCGCCGGAGACGACATCATGTCGGTCATGGCCCACAGGAACATCAGGGTTCTCGTAGGAACCAATATCAGCGGCTTTGCCGCTCCCCGGGAA
>JBAYPC010000230.1:0-5149 GCA_041677905.1 Alkalispirochaeta sp.
CATGAGACACCTACGCTACCTCCTCATACCCGCCATCCTCGCAATCGGAATCGGAATATGGTATTTGAACTCCGTTGACCCCGGCGCCCCACCCAAAGACACGATCCGTACCGTCCGTACGGCGTATCCGGACGAAACCGATCTGGAAGACCGCTTTACCCTCCGGGCATTTGTGGAAGCGGACCGGACCGTCACCGTTTTACCCCTCGTTTCCGGCACCATACAGCGCATGGAGACCGACCTGGGAGACGCCGTGGCCGCCGGTGAGGTGGTCGCACGAATCGATCCCGCCCCGTACCGCCTCGCCCTCGCCCAGGCGGAGGCCTCCTTCACCGCCGCAGAAAGCACCTTTCAGCGGACGCGACGCCTCTTTGAAGCCGACGCCACCACCCCCCAGAACTACGAACACGCCCGGGCCCAGTACGAGGCGGCCCGGTCCCAGCGCGACCTGGCCCAGCTCCAGCTTAGCTACACCACCGTTGCCAGTCCCATAGACGGGGTGGTTCTCGCACGGCACCTGGCGGAGGGCGACGTGGCCTCGCCGGAGCGTCCCCTTTTGACGGTGGGGGATATCACCCGGCTGGTCGTACGGGCCGCCGTCCCGGAAGAGCGGTACCGCCGATTCGCCACCGCCGGCAACACCATCCAGGTGAGAGTTGAGGTCGCTGGAACGGCACACCCCGCAACGATCCGGACCGTCGCCCCCTACATCAACGCCGA
This sequence comes from Alkalispirochaeta sp., assembly GCA_041677905.1. Taxonomy (GTDB): domain Bacteria; phylum Spirochaetota; class Spirochaetia; order DSM-27196; family Alkalispirochaetaceae; genus Alkalispirochaeta. The sequence goes on from JBAYPC010000230.1 coordinate 721, forward strand.
AACCCGGACCTTCCAGGTCGTCTGCGACATCCCCGTGGCCGGTGAGGCCGGTGGCGCCGGTGAGGGCGGCGAGGACGGTGAGGGCGGAAACACAACCCTCAGACCCGGTATGTCCGTCACCGTCGTCTTTGTGCTGGACACCGTCCGGGACGTACTCACCCTGCCCCAAACCGCCCGGGGCTACGGAGACACCCTCTGGTACGTGGAAGACGGCCGAGCCCAGTCCATGCCCGTTCCCGACCTCTTTTCCAACGGTGAGTACATCCAGATATCCCGGAACGACGCCCACCGCCGGTTTATCGTCGGGGGCCACCACTTTCTCACTGACGGCCAGCCCGTCGAAATTGCCGGAGAACAGTGATGATCCTCTCCGATTTTTCCGTCCGGCACCCCGTAATCATCTCAATTCTCATGGTGGTCCTCCTGGTCTTTGGAACCCTGGCTTTTGTAAACCTCAACCGGGAGATGATACCGCCGGTAGGCCTGCCCCAGGCAAATATCATCACCACCTGGCCCGGCGCCGGTGCCGAAAAGGTGGAAGAGGCCATTACCCGCCGTATCGAGAACCAGCTTTCAACCCTGAGCGGCATGTCCACCATGACCTCTACCAGCAAGGACTCCTACTCTATCGTGGCTCTTGAGTTTGCCGGCGGCACCGACATATTCGCCCGACTGCCGGAAATACGGGAGCTTCTGAACGAAGTGGAGTCGGACCTGCCCGATGAAATCGAAGGCCGACCGGAAATCATGATTCTCGAAGCAAACAGTGTGCTGCCCATTTTTTCCTTCCAGGCAGACTCACCGGCGGACCCGGTGCGGCTGGCCAACTTTCTTGACGACGAAGTGGCACCCCGGCTGGCCCGGATTCCCGGAGTATCCCGAATCAACGTCGTCGGTGCCGCTGAAGAAGAAATTCGCATTTCCCTCGACCCCGACCGGGCGGCCGGACGGAACATCACCCCCACCGAGGTACTCAACGCCCTGCGCTACGCCAACGCCGACCTGCCCGCAGGCGAGGCCCTCTACCGAGGCCGGGAACTGCCCCTGACAACAGAAGGCTCCTTCACCAACATAGAGGACATCCGTCGGTTAGTGGTGGGCGGCCACGAGGGCGCCTACGTCCTTCTGGGCGATATAGCCACTGTGGACGACACCGTGACCAAACCGTCGGTCATTATCCGCTCAGGTGGTGCAAACACCGTCGTGGTAGACGTTCTCAAGCGGGACGACGGTAACACCATCGAAATCGTCGAAGCAGCTCAGACCGTTCTGGACCAGATTTCAAGAGAGAACCCCGGCGTATTCAGCTGGCGCACCGTTTCGGACCAACGGGAGATGACCAACCGGTCGATCAACACCGTCATCATCTCGGCACTGGTGGGAACTCTCCTGGCCACCCTGATAATTCTCTTCTTTTTGCACGACGTCCGGGCCACCATCATCGTCGGTCTGTCCATTCCCGTGTCGGTTCTCTTCGCCTTTGGCGCCATGTACCTCTCAGGCAAAACGATCAACCTCCTCACCCTGGCCGGAATCACCGTTGCCATCGGTATGATCGTAGACGCCTCCATCGTCACCCTGGAGAACACCTGGAAGCACTACCACGACACAGGCGACCGCCACCATGCGGCCATGCAGGGCGCCGGTGAAGTCGGTTCGGCCATACTCGCCTCTACCCTCACGTCGGTCAGCGTCTTTATCCCCCTGGCCTTCCTCACCGGTATCATCGGCATCATCCTGACCGACCTCTCCCTTACCATCGTATACGCACTGGTTGCAGCGGCGGTGGTCGCCGTCGTGGTGGTACCTTTTCTGAGTTCCATCCTTTTGAAACCGGAAAACGCCCCTCGGAAGAGCCGGTTTATCACCGCCTTGGAGGCCCGCCTTGACGCCGGCTTTGGCAGGCTTCAGAACTGGTACCGCCGCACGTTGAAACGCGCCCTGGGGGACACACCCTTCGTGCTGATACTGGCGGGGGCCATACTGATCACCAGCGTCCTCCTCCTGACCACACTGCCCGTCGCCTTTCTGCCCCCTACCGACACCGGAGAGTTCGAAATCCACATCGAAACGCCCCGGACCTACTCCCTGAAACAGACCGGGGACGTGGTAGACCAGATCGATCGGGTCGTTTCGGATCTGGTGCCGGAAATTGAAGCGGCCGTCTACTACGCCGGTGCTTCAAGTTCCCTGGCCATTGCCGGTTCTCCCAACGAAGCGTACGGCCGCATTCGTCTCGTTCCCGGCTCAGACCGGGACCGGACGGTCCATGAGCTTATCCTGCTGGTACAGAACGCCCTGGACCGGACCATTCCCGACGCGGACATCACCGTCCTCAACGGTGGGTTTGACGCCCTTCTCGGGATGGCCACCGGCGGTCAGGGGTATCAGATAGAGGTCTACGACACCAACCTGCAAGAGGTAGTGGCCACCGCAGAGTCCGCCCGGGGCCATCTGTCCACAGACCCGGACGTTATCAAGGCGGAGACCAACACCGACTTTGACGCGGAGCAGCTCTTTCTCACCCTCTCCCAGGAACGTATGGGCACCCTGGGTGTCTCACCCTATGAAGCGGGCCTGACCGCCCGGATCCTCATGAACGGCGTCGGTGCAGGCTCCTACACCGGCGGAGCCGAACGAGTCCCCATTCGCCTGACCTCCCATCTGGAACAGACCCGCTTTGGTCGGGACGCCGTTCATTCCATGGCTATAAAAAACAGCGAGGGAACCCTCCTCTCCTTTGCCTCATTTGCAGACCTGGCACCCCGGCAGGCCGTATCTACCATTCACAAACGGGACCGCTCCATTTCCGTCACCGTCCGGGGGTACCTCCAGGATGAGGACCAGTCCGGCGTGTCCGCCCGCATGGAAACGGTGATGAACTCTTTGGACTTACCCGCCGGTGTGGGCTGGAGAACGGCGGGTACCAGCGAACTGATCGTTGACTCCATGCGGAGCCTCCTGGCCATGCTGGCCATCGCGGTGTTTCTCGTTTACGTCGTCATGGTCATTCAGTTTGAGCGCTATCTGCAGCCGCTGATCATCATGGCGGCGGTCCCATTCTGTCTGATCGGCGTCGTCCTCGGTCTGCTGGCCTTCGGATCGGCCCTTTCGATCGTCGCCATGCTCGGTCTCATTACCCTGGGAGGTACCGTTGTGAACAACGCTATTGTCATGGTCGACTACATCAATACCCTGCGCAAACGGGACGGCATGGACCTGACCGAGGCGATCATCGAAGGTGCATCCGGTCGGCTCCGACCCGTCTTGATGACCACCATGACCACCCTCTTTGCGGTACTGCCCATGGCCCTGGCCGTCGGTGACGGCGCCGAGGTCTACGCTCCCCTGGGGCAGGCCATCTTCGGCGGCATGTTTACCTCCACCGTCATCACCCTCTTCGTCGTGCCCGTTCTCTACCGCCTGCTGGAACGACGGGCGCCGCGACGGCGCCCCGGCAGTGGAGTCGGTACACCGAGCAAGGCCGGGCCGGGCCCGTCGGCGGTAGCGATACTCCTGGGGCTGACTCTCCTGGCGGCGGGCCCGGTCCCCCTCTCAGCCCAGACCCCGGCCACCCTCCAGGAACGGGCGGCCAAACAGAGCGCCGCCCTGGAGTCCCTCATCACCTTTGAATATCCTTTTTCCCCGCATGCCCCAGCGCGTTCAATTACCGACCGACTGAATATCGCGAACAACCGGGATATAGCGGTGCAGCAATCGGAACTGCGGGCTGCCGTAGCGGACCACCGAGGGGCGCGAGCCCGCAGACTGCCGACCATCTCGGCCACGGCAAACGCAGCGTGGCTGGCCAACCCTGTTGATCCGGTAACCCTGGAGGCGGGGGAGCTGGGGAGCATACCCCTGACACAACCCGTTGGCCCTGGAACGCCCTACATCCACTTGCCCCAAGAACGGACTACGATCTTTGAAGGGTCCGGCGACACCCACTACGAGCTGGGCCTGTCGGTGGTCCAACCGATTTTCGCGTGGCGAACTATCGAGAACGCCGTCGCGGCGACGGCGGCGGCCGAACGGCTGGCAACAACCCGGCTCGCCGGAACTCGCCACGCTGTGGCGGTAGAGGCGGCGGCAACGCGGGAGCTGATTTCCATTCTCGGGCGTATCGAAGAGAGCCTGGCCCTCCAGAGTGATGCGGCGGAACGGTTGGTCACCATTTCCCGAGAAAACTGGGAGAACGGCTTCATCACCGAAACGGTGTGCCTCGACGCCCGCCTCTCCCGACAGGAAGTCCTTTTGGCAAAGGCGGAAGTAACTGGACGGCGCGGCAACGCCGTGGATCGTCTGGCCATACTGACAGGCAGCGCCGCCAACGACCCGGCACCACCGGTTTCGCCTCCCCCGGCAGGCACCCTCTCCCTGTCGGAAGAAGAACTGCTGCGCCGGGTGACCCAGGGCAGCTGGGAACTGC
>JBAYPC010000231.1:0-5128 GCA_041677905.1 Alkalispirochaeta sp.
ATCGAGCGCACACCCCCACGAATAGAGCTTGCTCTCGGTGAAGTAGGTAGTAACCATCTGTATCTCAAGTTCAGTGAACCCGTTTTTGGTGCCAGGGACCGAAACTCTGATATCGTTGCCGGTGATTTTAATGTCCCCGGTAATGCACCACTCTTGGTAGATCCCATTTCACGAAGTCCCATCGGTGCAGGCGCCGTCGAAGGTATAACGGAAGCGGATCTGTATCTCACCAATCCCCTGACTGCAGACGACTTTATCACCGGGTTGATCCGCCCTGCCGGTCCCAATCTGGTTTTTGACCGCTCTGAGAACTCAATGCCAATTACTGACCAGCGTCGGCTCAGCGATGTTCTGATTGGTGTCGTTGAACCGGTCTGGGCAACCGACTCCTTTGGCACCAACGACGCAGGTCCGGGAGAATTCCGCACTATTAGGGAATTCGATGGAAGCAAAGAACTCTCGCGGACCGACATCACCCTGCAAGGGAGGCTGCTGACCAGCATACTTCCAGGTCTTTCGCTCAACCTCGTGTACGATACCGACGTCGCTTCGACATTTAGAACCGGTTCAACCGGACAGTTCTGGGCGCCGGAGCGTATCCCCGGACTGCTGGAAGACAATGCGAATACCAACGCTCGTGAGATCGCTCCTTTTGAGATTACCAACAACCTCCGGACATTTCACATTCCTGGAAATGACCCGGGAATAATCGAAGGTGAAATGCTCGAATTCCAGTTTCGGGTCGGGACAATAAACGCAGCGCGGTTGTCGACTCCTGGTGATCTGCTCTCCCTCGCGCCGTGGCGTATCAAACTTGGCACCGGTTTTGTCGCTCAGCGGTCCAACGTGACCATTCTGAACAATGTGATTTTCCCTGAAAAGGGTGAACGTACTATCCTGGTCTATGAATTGGACCGCCCGGGCATGGTTACTGTCCAAGTATTCTCTCTGGATGGGAGCCTGGTCCGTACCCTTCAACGGGGCAGGCAGACTTCCAGTACGTACCGGCTTGCCTGGGATGGCCGTAATAACAGCAACCAAGTGGTTGCCAGGGGTATATACTTCATTCGAGTGGTAGCACCGGGAGTGGATGAGTATAGAAAGGTGATTATCGCCAAATAAATCAGGGGCGCCAGATGAGCGACGGTGCAGCGAGAAGTACCGATCCTGCGTCCTGATATGCCGGTCCGGATACTGCGCTGCCGACTTCCAGTACGACGTCGAAAACGATGTCATCCGAGTCTGACGGAAAGGGAACTATCACACTGGACGGGACATCCCAGGACAATTTATGCCAGGTACCCTGCTGATCGTTCACAGTCTCCAGGGTTTTTCTCTGTGTCGAAACGATGTCGACCGGGCTTGTAGCGCCCGTTGCGGGATCAATGCCTGCCGACAAATGCCGTGCGGGAAATCGGTTGTTTCCAAAATTAGGATCACCGGTATCAGTCGCGGCCGGGTCCGCCTTTACCCATACTGAAAACGTATACGTTCCTCGTGAACTCAACTCCGGACGCCCGGCACCTTTGTACGGCACCGGCAATCGCAGGTAGTGAGCCTGATCGGACCGGACGATATGGAAGTTGTCAAAAACTCCTTCAACGCGGTAATGGGCGTTGGAGTTAATCCCGCCGAACGAAAGAAGCCCTTTCCCTGAGTTTGCTGAATCTCTGATTATTACATTGGGACTGGTTGTAATAGCAGGATTTTCCCGGTCTCGACCGGGAAAAGAAACGACAGTAGTTTCAGGGCGCGTGCCACGTTCAATAGACCATACCTGCAGGTTATTGGGATCAGTATCGTTGTTCAACTCCATGTTGAACAGCTCTACATTGAGTTTGAAGTCAATATGGAAAGCGTACGGTCGATCTATCAGAAATCCATCGGCTATGCCATTGGCAGTATCGGTGAGGTCGACAAAGTAGCGGGTCTTCGAGTCCGTAAAATTCAGCGAAAGAGACTGATCACCGCTGATGGGAGTCGTTGTTTCTGTGCTATCTTGGGCAGTTCCTGTCCCGCTCTCTGTCCATCCCACTGTTGCGTCCAACGATGTACCTTCAAAATCCCCGTTCTGAAACAAATTAACCACTTCCAGACGGTATACTCCCACGCCCGGCGCGGCAGGAGGCGGTGCGTACGCACCTATTCCGGATGTCTGCTCCCACTTTGCATAGTCAACACCGGTCGTACTCGTTGCCGCAGTCAGGCCGGGGGTCAGACCCCAGGGGGCCCCTGATATCGCATTAGACGCACCAAATCCCTGTGTTTCAATCAAATTCACCCCGACGTAGTCGTCAAAGTCCACAGCCGTGTCCCAGCTGCACGATGCCGCGCCAAGACCCGCCAGTACACCTGCCAGGGCAATTTTGCCTGCAACCGTGAGTAATCTGATTGTCCGTGGTCGGCCTTGCCGCCCGTTTCGGCAGTTCATGGTATCCCTTAATATATCATCGGATTGTCCCGCTTCCAATGTTATCCATTTACAAAGTAATCCGCCTGCAATGTAATGCGATCCGTTGCACTTACGGTAAAATTTGGTATAATCCAACCCTTAGAAATCTAAAAAACGGTGGTCGATGTGTCAAAATATCTATTCATAACTTTCAGTCTGTCTCTCCTTGTCATTCTCAGCGGTTGTGTTTCCCCCGGTCACGCCCCTTCCTCCGCTGCACCGGCTGCATCCGCAGCATCCGAATCCACACCTTCCGATAGTCCCGATCTCCAACCGGCCCCAACCGCCGAGGCCGAACCCATTCCACAACCGGAGCCGGACCTTCCGCCTGCTCCCGTCCCGGTCGATCCTTCCGGTATTCCTCTGGCCGACCTCATGCCGCCCACACCGGGCCTTCGTCTCGTTTACCAGCTTGTCCAACCGGACCCCGATACCACGCCGCCGGACGCCCTGTCATACCCCCAGACCTTCGCCCTCGTCGTCCAGCCCTCCCGTGACGCCTCGGCAAATCTGGCGGTCCACACCGTCGACGGCACCCAGCCCCAGTTCGATACATACCTCCTCATGGACCAGGACGAGACAACCTGGTTTCCCCGGTCCGCCGCGCCCGCCGGGTTCTTCGCCTTTCCCTGGCCCCGGTTCCTTCCCCATGACGGCACGTCCTTTTCTCTGAACCACTCCGGGTTTGAAGGTACAGTTGAACCCTCCGGTGAAGGAGAGTGGATGCTCACCAACCGGGCGGAGACTACCGGATCGCAGGTTGTCCTGGCCGTGATTGCAGCAGAGCCGTCCGACCTGGAAACCCTGGCCCCCGTTTCCTTCCAGCTCACAACCGACGCCACCCAGCTCACCTGGCAGCTCCAGGCGGCGGCGGTCTACCGGGAGCGCACGGTTTCCGGGGTCGTCGTCTCCCCCCTGGGGCGTCCCCAGAAAGGGGTGACCGTAGCTCTGCATCCGGCGGTCGGCGCCCTTCCTGCCGAACACCGCACCGTTACCGGCACCTTCGGCACCTTTGAACTCTCCTACCGTGCCGCCCCGGGTGACGGTATCCGTCTCTACTACGGTGTGGCCCAGGGGAAGGGCGCCGATGCGGTCATTCCCGATCCGGCGGTCATTTCCGGCCGGGTAGGGTCGCCCGACTTCGCCACCCTTATCTTCCCGGCGCCGTAACCCTGGCTCCCTGACGCATCTGTTTCAATCACCGGCTCTGTACTATACTTACCGTGTGAGAGTTCTTGTTGTAGAAGACGATCCCGCCATTGCCCAGTATCTGAAAAAAGGACTCGGTGAGACCGGCTACCGGGTCGACCACCTCTCCACCGCCGAAGAGGCTCTTGGTGCGGCCACCCTCAATGAGTACGACGTACTGGTGGTAGACCTGATGCTCCCCGGAAAAGACGGTCTGTGGCTGATAGAGGAGATCCGGGACCGGCAGGTACGGACGCCCATCATGATTCTCAGCGCCCGGCAGACTGTAGACGACCGCATCACCGGGCTCCGCGCCGGTGGTGACGACTACCTGACCAAACCCTTTTCCTTCTCCGAACTGCAGGCCCGCCTGGAGGCGCTCATCCGCCGTTCCACCCTGGCCGACAACGACGGCGGTTCCGGGCGGCGCAGCCCCGGTCAGCCGATCACCTTCCTGGCCGAAGGGGACATCCAGCTGGATCTCCTCTCCCGGCAGGTGAAACGGCAGGACGCCCTGGTGGAACTGCAGCCCCGGGAGTTCTCACTCCTTGAGTTTTTTCTCCGTCATCCCGGACAGGTACTCACCAAGACGATGATCCTGGAACACGTCTGGAGCTATGACTTTGACCCCCAGACCAACGTGGTGGACGTCCTCGTCTCCCGTCTCCGTTCCAAAATTGACCGCGACTTTGAACCCAAGGTGATCCACACCGTCCGGGGGGTAGGGTACGTCTTCAGGCCGGAGAGTACCTGATGAAAACGGGTCTGAGCATCCGCCTCCGCCTTACCGTCATCTACACCGCCGTGGCAACTCTCGGCGTGGTGGTGATATTCGGTCTCACCTTTTTCTCCCTCTACCGGACCCTTCAGCAGGACGAACTCCGGGACATGCAGCAGCGCCTCCTCGGTTACTGGGCCCAGTTTCAGACCGGAGGCATCCAGCTCCTGCAGGAGCAGGTCCGGGTCGACAACCTGGTGGTGGGTGAGCGTCCCTTTGTCGTTCGGATCGCCGACCGAGCCAACCGGACGGTCCTCTTCAGTTACCCCAAAGTCTGGGAGAGCTTCAACATCGACCGCCTGGAGATACTGAAAATCGACCCCGGCTACCGCCACGTTCTGACCTCCCCGGACTACGACTTCAACATCGCTGTAGGAGGACTCTGGCTCTCCGACGACTACTACCTCCAGCTGGGCCTTTCTACCGAAACCCGCACCCGCCTGCTGGCCCTCTTCCGCCGTAACTTCGTCCTCATCGCCGTTGCCGTCGTCATCGCCGGGTTTGTCGTCGGCCTGATTATCGCCGGCCGGGCGTTCAGACCCATCGCCAGAGTCACCAAAGTAGCCCAGGAAATTGTGGAGACCGGACGCCTGGATGCCCGGGTAGAGACCGGCACCGGCGCCGACGAACTCACCCAGCTGGTACACCTTATGAACCGCATGCTCGACCGCATCCACCGCCTGGTAGACGGCATGCGCAACACTGTAGAC
>JBAYPC010000232.1:0-5127 GCA_041677905.1 Alkalispirochaeta sp.
CCACGTCGGCGAAGACGGTTGCTGTGTCGCGGACAACCGTTTCCAGATCGACTTGGGACAGGCGGACGCGCATTTTGCGGGCGTCAAAACGGGCAAAATCGAGCATCTGGTTGATCATGTCCAACAGTCTGATGGCGTTTCGGTAGACCTGGGCCAGAAGGCGCCGCTGGAGCTCGCTGATTTCACCGGCGTCGCCCTGAAAGATGCTCTGTACCGGCGCAATAATGGATGTGAGGGGGGTTCTGACTTCATGGCTCACGTTGGCAAAGAACTGGGATTTGAGAAGGTCCATCTGTTTCAGTTCTCTGTGTTCCTGGGCGAGGTTGTCCCGGGCTGTGTATACCCATGAACTGACGACGATAACGGCCATTGCCGCAATGAGGATGGCGTTGTTGTGCAGGAACACCGCGGTGTCGGTGATATCTCCACGCAGGAGAATGGGCACGAGATAGGCGGTGTAGACGACGCTGCAGACGGCGGCGGTACGGCGGTGGTTCAGGGGGATCATTGCGAGAAAAACCATCAGTACGACGATGATGGCGGTGTAATAGGGGCTGAGATATCCGTCGGCGCGGTGAATCATCAGGACGACGGTCAGGGTAGAGATGAGGTACTGGGCTGTACCGATGTCCTGTCCGTAGTCACGAGCCTGGGGCAAATAAGAAATGCCGAAGAGCACGGCGCCGGCGGCAACGGCAGTCAGGCGGAGGAATAGAAAACTCCCTGCCAGTTCGGGGTAGACGATGACGTCCAGCGGAGAAAAGGCAAGGGTCGCTGCTGACGCAAAGAGAGCGGCGGTTCTGCTGTTTCTGAGGGTTTGTTCTTTTTTCAGACTGGTGTCCATGGCGATGGTTTTTTCACGATGTAAGCTGAGCCTCTACAGTTCTCTATCGGCGTCTGTTGGTATTTCCGAAGGGGAAGGCGGTGAAGTTATTCCCATTTTCCGGCGAACTGTCCGATACTGTGCAGATGGAGGATATGATGAAACGAAAGACTGTTCTTGTAGTGCTGTTACTGGCTGTTCTTGCGGCGGCGCCGCTTGTTGCCCAATCACGGTCGAACCGGCTGGGTCTTGCCGCGGGTACGCCCAACGGTGTGCTGGTGTACCGTCCGGCGCCGTTTGATATCAAGGCGGGCTACGACTTTACCGAGGGAAAACAGTACATCTTCCTGGCCGGTGATGCACGTCTGATCGACAACCGGCAGATTGTGGGGGTTCTCCACGGCTCGTTTGGTATTGGTCTGTACGGGAAGCTCTTTCCTGAGGGGCGTGACGATAGCGGCGATATCGAGTTTGACGCGGGAACGCGCATACCGTTTGCCCTGAGTGTGCTGTTGCTGGACAACTTTCTGGAGTTCTTTGTGGAAGTGGCGCCGGGGATTGATTTCTATCCCAAGCCGGAGCTGTCCAGTCAGCCTGTTCAAGTATTTGCCGGTTTTACTGTTGAGCTGAACTGACCCGGCGCCTCCGCTCCTGAGCGGCGGAGCAGGGTGATGTAGGCCGGGGAATAGCGGACGTCCAGGGTGATGGACGCGTAGGCGTCCGCTTCGGTGGAGGGTGAAACACCGGAGATAGTTCCCGCGGCGTATGCGCCGGTGTCGGGATGTTCTATCTCAACGGGGCTTTCCTGGGAGGGGGCCCCGGCTTCAACGTCACAGTAGAGTTTGATGGTCCGGGCGGTCAGTTCCAGGGCTTTGCCCTTGAGGGGCGCTCCCATATCTGTACGAAGGGTAAAGTAGGGTGAGCCGACCTGTCTCCGGAACGCTTCCATTCCCACCGATTCGGTTGCTTTCTGGTCGTCGTTGTACAGGGCATGGCAGAACGCAAGTTCGTCGGCAACGCCGACAAAAATCTCTGCAAAATCGTTTGGTACGGTTATGTTGTCCATGGAGATGATGCAGACTTTGGTGTCGGGGTTGTGCTGGACGAAGCTCTTGAGGCGCACTTTGATGTACAGGGAGATGGTTTTGGTGTATCCGGGGTGGTCCATGGTCAGGTTGAGGTTGTGGATTGTGCCGGTGTAGGCGGAGAATGTTTCGATTTCTTTTGGGCCGAGGATGGATATGGCGTTGCAGTGGGTGAGGGAGAGGTCGAAGGGGACGCAGTTGAGGTAGTAGCCGGCAATTTTGAGGTGGACGGCGTTTTTGACTATACCCAGTCTGGTCAGGAGAAATGAGTCTATCCGAAGGGTCACGTCCCGGTGTTCTTCCGTTTTCTGTCTGAGGAGTTCACGGTCCATAGTTTGTGTTAATCCAGTCGGTTGAAGATTTCAAGTAGTTTGTCCTTGTCCAGAAGGTCTATGAGTCGGGCTTCGACGAAATGGGTTGCGGTTTCTGAATAGGTGCCGGCGCAGATGCAGTAGCCTCGGCCGGCTCTGGTCTCTTTGAGGCGGGTGTTGAGTTCGCGCACCAGGAGTTCTCCTATCTGTCCGGTGCCGCGGACAAAGCGAAAGAGGATGATGTCTTCCCATTGGGCTGTTTCTACTTCGGTGAGGATGTCGGAGTACTCGTTTTTCTGGACCTGGATGTCCAGGATTTTTACTTTGGCGTTTTTGTAGAACGTCATGACCATGCGGCGGCAGAGGGAGATGAACTCGCTGGTCGGGGAGATGAGGTATATCTGCAGGTGTCGGTTGCTGTGGAGTTCTTTGGTCTGGGCTATCTGGGCGGCTACGTCTTTGTAGCCGGGGTTGATTTTGTGGATCTCCAGGAGCCGGGCCAGGGCTTTGCCGATTTCCTGCTGTTTTATGTAGGCGTCGGCCAGGCGGTAGCGCAGTTCCAGGGCGACGTCGTCTCTGATTTTTTCGTGGCGGAGGCCCAGTTCGAAGTCCATGGTGGCTCGGTCCATCTCCCGTTTTGACATGCGCAGCATGCCGGAAAAGAGGGCGGCGTGGGGGCCTATGACGGGATCGGGGCGGAGGTGGTTGAAGATCATAAGGGCCTGTTCATTTTGGCCGAGCTGGTGGTAGCTCTGGGCGAGAAAAAAGAGGGACTCTTTGTCGTCCGGGGCGAGGTCGGCCACTTCACGGAGGTAGCGGACGGCTTCTTTGTATTTCTGGAGTTTGTGCAGGGCTCGTCCCAGGTAGCGGCGAACGGGGAGGTCTTCCGGTTGGCTTTCATGGGCGATTCGCAGGAGCTGGACCGACCGTTCCATGTTGCCTCGGCGGTATTCGAGGTAGCCGAGGTTGTAGTTCACGTCGAATTTCTGGTCGTCGATGGTGCGGGCGACCATAAAGGCTTTGTACGCTTCATCGTACTGTTTGAGTTGAAGGGCGGCGAGTCCAAACCGGGTTGTGACGAGGCATTCGTCTATGTCGGGGTTGGAGGCGGAGAGGTTCATGAGGATTCCGTAGGTCTTCATGGCCTTTTCCCAGGTCTGTTCGTCGTAGTAGAGTTCGGCGATGCTCTGAAGGGCGTGGTGGTCCCGGGGGTTGGAGGCGAGTTGTTTGTTTGCCTCTTTGAGGACGGTGTTGCGGTCTTTGCGTTGGGGGGTCTTCTGCTGTTTAGCGGAACGTCGGCCTTTGGTTCCTCTCATCACGACGAGGCGGTACGCCAATGCGAGAAACGCGATAACGAATATCAGGATGGCTATGGCGACGGCGAACGGCATTGGGCCATTATCCGGGGGGGCCGGTGACCTGTCAACGAGCTCAGGCTACGTTGACAAAGGCTTTCGAAAGACATAGCGTCAGTGTTTTAGGAGTAAAGCGTGGCACAGATCGGAATTAAACTTGCTGACCATTCGTTCTATCCTGTACTTGACGACGAAAAACCGCAGCGCAAACGTCTGGTACTGACTGTTGCCCGGGACGGGCAGGAGAGTGTCCAGGTGGATCTTCTGAGGAGGGGCGACAACGGCGATCAGCTGGTGGGGTGTCTGGTTCTGGAAGGTCTTCCCGGTGATGCCGGTGTTGAACTGGAGTTTATCCTGGGGCTGGACGGTGACGGTAACGTTGATGCCCGCATAAGTGATTCGTCGGGGAGGCAGTTCCAGAGTCTTTCGGCGAATCTCTCTCAGCTTGAAATAGAATCTCCCTACGGTCTTCCCGAAGAGTTGCTGCACGTCCCGGATGTTGATTACGACGATGAAATTCTGGAAGACATGGATGACGAGGAAGACCAGATCGGTCGAGCGGGCCGCCACCGGCGTTTTAATCCGGTCGTTCTGGTTGCTGTTGTTCTGATTGTGCTCGGTATTACCCTGGTTGGTGCCTATTTTGTCTTTATGATCCTTAAGGGTGATCCTCTTCCTGAACTGCGTGCTTCTGTTTCAATGGTTTCAACTGTTTCAACGGTTTTTCCCGCCGGGGTCGGCCGTTTTTTTGGGTAGTATCGTCCCGATATCAATGGGGTTGTTTCGTCCGTTCGTATCTGCCGTCACTCTCATCATGATCTCGTTCACCGGTTGCGGTGCAGCTGTCCCCGCCGGTGAAGGGGGCTCCGGTGCGGTGGGAGTCGGTTCGTTTTCAGAGAGGCTTGCCCGGGAGGATCACCGGTTTCTTGACACTCTGGAAGTGAGCCATTCACTTCTGGGAGAACTGCATTCTGTTGACAACAAACTTCCTTACACCCTTGGCCGGGCGCTGGAGAAGCAGGGCAGGGTCGCGGCAGCCGAAAAAGCGTACCAGTTTTCGTCTGCCGCCGGGGTAGCTCCGTGGGCCGGTCTTGCCGCAATTGAGCAGGCCCGGGTATTTGCCCGGCGTGGAGATTGGGGGGCCGCCCACGCCTGGGCCGTTCGGGCTACTGAAGGGTACCCGCAACACCGGGATGGGTGGTTTCTCAGGGGAGAGGCTCTTTACCGGATGGAAGAGTACGGTCAGCTTCTGACGTTGGTCGACGAGTTGCCGCCGGAGCGTACGCTTGCGGTAGGTGAGCAGGTATCGATGTCCGAACTGCGGAGTGAGGTGGCTCTGTGGATTGCGGTGGCGCAATTCAGCCGGGAGACTGGAGACACCGCCGGTTTTATCAACGCTTTTATCACCGTTCCCGCCGGACAGATTCATTCACGGCTGTACCTCTATCTGTACTACCGGGCCGGTGCGCTTGACCGATTTTCCCGGGTGGAGAGGCTCTTGCTCGAGGGTGTCTATCGGGCGGCCATAGGCGAAAAAACCGAGGCGGTCCGTC
>JBAYPC010000233.1:0-5075 GCA_041677905.1 Alkalispirochaeta sp.
ATCGTCCTTACCCTCGTACTGGGAGGGTGTCGAAAGGACGATGCCCAGTTGTCACTGCCGGAAACTCCGGTTCTCTCAGGAAATAACAGGTTTGTTCTGGTGGTGGACACCTATGCGCGGATACACGGCACCCCCAGTCGTGATTCTTTGATAAAGACCCAGACTCGACGAGGTGATATCCTGACCGTCAAAAGCAGAACCCCCGATGAGATTTGGGTAGAAGTGAGACAGTTACCTGTTGAAGGGTGGATCCTTCGGGAGTCGGTGCGGCTCTTTCCGTCTCGGGAACAGGCGTTGAACGCCCGACACCTGTTGGATAAGTGATTTAAAGGAAATGTAATCTGATGGATACCCAAGCGCTTCTCCACCTACTGTATCGAATGCTGCCCTGGGTCCTGCCTCCAGTGCTGGGTGCTCTGATCGGATACGTCACCAACGCCCTGGCCATCAGGATGCTTTTCCGTCCCCTTCGGCGCCTGCGGTTTCTGGGAATTCCTCTTCCTTTTACTCCGGGGGTTATCCCCCGGCAGCGTGAAGAGCTGGCCGAGAGTATCGGTCGAATGGTGTCACAGGACCTTCTCACTACCGATGTTTTCACCGATCGGTTTGGCAGTGAGTCTTTTCGCCGCGTCTTCAGGGAGGGCGTTTATCGCCTTCTCGAAGAAATATCTGCGACCCCCGTCTCTCGTGCCAGGGATGTCGTTGATCCGCTGAAAGTTGTCGACGCACTGTCGGTTTTGGCCGAACGAACGGTAACGGCCAATCCGGAAGTAGCCGAATCTCTTCTGCAAGCTGTTGTCGACGGCATCATCACCTACTCCGATACAATCACCAGTGGCCTGGACACAGTACTGGCCGGTGTTCGACCGCTGCGGGTCGTATCAGATGAGCTGGTCGAACGGTTGGTTTCCGAAGTATGGCCGCACCTGCGGGACACGGCAGAACGAGCCCTCTACGACGGCGACACCCAGCGGCAGCTTCAAGGTATAGTGCGGCGGGTACTTGCCTTTACTCTGGACCAGTTGAACAGTTTTCAGCGTCTGGTCGTCACGGCGGGGCAGTATGAGCGTCAACTCCTTGCCCGAGTGCCCTCCATCGTCTCTCGAATGACCGCAGAGATTGTTGCCTTTCTCAATCGCCCGGAAACGACAGCTACCGTAACCGCCCGCCTCAGAGAGTGGATTTCAGACAACAGGGAGGAAACATTGGATACCCTTCTGTCACCTGTCGGTCTGAACATGCTGAAGCTCAGTGTTGCGGAAGTGGTTACCGATCGGACGCGGGTCGAGCGTATGGTCCGTGGAGTTCTTGTCTTTCTCGGTGGAGAACGCGCAGTAGGGCGTGTTTTTGGCGTGGTCAGACAGAAACTGGCGGAATTTCTGGAGAAACACGACGCAATTCCCCTGGGCCAGGTCTTCCCGGCTTTACCGGCGCATAAAGGGTATCTTGCCCGGGCGACGACCGCTCGGGCGGTGCCGCTGCTTGCCGGTCTGGCTCCAAGGTTTGTTGCGCAGCTAAATGTGTATCAAGTCGTAGTGGATCGCATCAACGCGCTGGAAGTCCGCAAAGTGGAAGAGCTGCTGCTCGGTATTATCCGGCGACATCTGCGGTGGATAAACGTATTTGGTGCAATTCTTGGCAGTGCAATTGGGGCGGTACAACTTCTGTTGCGGCTCTTCGGGCTGTGACATGTGCCGCTGCACTCTCGCGTACCTGTGCACTCTCGCTTAAAGGTCCTGGCCGGGTACGTCCCTACTGTGTAAGCCCGGCTGCGGTGAGTTCCTGCACAAACCAGTCGTGGAGCGCAATGATCCGATTGTAAAAACTCTCCTGGGCACGGTCCTGTAAGCCGAAGAGCCCTGGAACTCGTACCCCGATATTGCCGTAAAACCAGACGGTACTGTCCTTGGGAACCGGCTGTACCAGGAGAAATATCCGCAGGTTGCCGGGGGTTACCATCGGTATCACCTTGTAGACCATGGTGGTGACGTTTTCCATCCGTAACAGTGTCTGGTCGCCCGATCGGGAGTAATCGATACGCTGTAGATTGGTGCCGAAGGTGCTGTCTTTCTGAAAGGCGTAAACCGTTTCCTGCCGGGGAATTGTTGTGACAACCGGATCGGGGATTCGCTGTGGTGAGTTCGGTGTATCCACAGCATAGCTCTCTTCATAGAATACCCGCATACGTTCTTTACTGACCGAATAGTACTCTATACCCTTCATGGTACTGATGCTTCTGAGGATATTGTACAGTTCCAGCATACCCTCTTCGGTAAACGCTTCATCGGTCATCTGAATGGGAACGGCGATTTCGATACCGATCCGCGGTTTGAGCTGCCGGAGGTCCTCAACGATACGACGAGTCAGCTCTGAATCGGGTGCAAGATCAGTTTCGACTGTATCGGTATAGAAGTTTGTCCGTCCACCGGGAAGGCGATCTTCCGGTTGGGAATCTGCCGAGACCTGAATAACAGCGACTATCGCCACAAGTAGAGTTGCAATTGCGAGACTGTATTTGTCCATGCTACGGTAACCTACATCGGTATGGACGAACTGACAACATGAAACGGATAATTTTTACCGGCGGTGGAACCGGTGGGCATGTGTATCCCGGCCTGGCCGTCTACGACGCGTTGCCTACGGCGATGAAACCCGCTGTACTTTGGATCGGTTCGCGGCACGGTGTGGAACGGGGAATCGTGCGTACCCGGGGAATTCCGTACCGACACGTTCGTACGGGTAAGTTGCGCCGCTATTTCGACCTTAAAAATGTGACGGACCTCTTCAAGGTTGTTATCGGTACTGTGGAATCTACGGTCCTTCTTGGTCGCCTGGACGCCGCCGTGGTCTTTTCAAAAGGTGGTTTCGTAGCCGTGCCGGTTGTCATCGCCGCTCGCCTGCGGGGTATTCCAATCGTTATCCATGAATCCGATGCAGACCCAGGTCTTGCTACGAGAATCACCGCTCCGTTTGCCCGGGTTATCTGTGTCCCCTATGAAGAAACGGCCCGCTATTTTGTTCGCCCGGGCAACCGGCGCAACTGGTCCAACCGGCCCGCCCGGCGTGTCGTCGTAACGGGAAACCCCGTTCGGGCCGCCTTTTTTACCGCCGATTCTGGCGACGTTTTGTCTCGACTGGGATTGGTCGAGACGGACGATCCGGTCATTCTCATTACCGGCGGCTCCCTGGGGGCGCGTCAGTTAAACGACTGGGTAGAGCAGACCGTTTCTGTGTTGACCAGACGGGCGGTCGTCATCCATCAGACCGGTGAGGGGGAAAAACACCGGATCGATGGAATACGAAAGAGAGCAGAAGCCGGCCGATACTACGGTGTACCCACCTTCACCGACATCTTTCCCGCAGTGTTGCGACGGGCCGATATGGTGGTGGCCAGAGCCGGCGCGGGTACGGTGTGGGAACTGGCCGCAACGGCCCGTCCCGCGGTACTCGTACCACTTTCACGAGGCGCCTCCAGGGGCGACCAGATACGAAATGCCGAGCGGTACCGGCGCAGCGGTTGTGCCGTGGTCATCGACAACCCGACGGCCGACGCGTCGGAATTTTTAAGGGTTCTAGAGGATATGCTGGATAATCCGGGTAAACGGAACGCTATGGCCGACGCCGCTCGAGTGTGGGCAGGGGAAAACGCAGCGGTAGAAATTGCCGGATTGATACAGGAGTACGTCGGTGACCGTTACGTAGCCGGTCACTCTGGACCGTTGTTGGACGACTGATATCCGGTTACAATTACGGTGCAATGAATGTGAGCTTTTCAGGGCTGGACATCGTATTCCTCGTAGTTATGGTGTTTTTTACGATCCGCGTGGGCATAAAAGGTTTCGTCAAGGAGTTCATGTCGATGGCGGCTCTCATCCTCGGCATCGCCATTGCAGTTCTCTTTTCCGGTGTCGTAGCGGGGTACGTTGCACCCCATGTGGGAGGCGGACCGTGGGCTCAGGTCGTTTCGTTTCTGGGACTCTTCCTCGTCACGTACGTCGTGGTGAAGCTCTTTGAGACTGCGTTGGATCGGCTGGTTGAACATATCCACCTGGAAAGTCTCGATCGGGCGCTCGGTTTTTTTCTCGGTGTTTGTGAAGGAGTACTGGTAGTCTTTGTACTGATTCTTCTTCTGCAACTACAGCCTCTCTTTGATGCGAAGCCGGTGCTGGCGGAAAGTGTCATAGCCCGCGCCCTCTATCCACTGCTGCCGTACGCACAGCGGTTCATTCCAATTCGGGTATAATGTCGGAGATGTTTGAGAATATTATTGGGTTGCCGGACGTTTGTCGTGATCTCAAACGGGATATCACCGGGAGCCGTCTGCCCGGTGCCATATTGCTCAGTGGTCCCCGGTACGGTGGAAAATCGTCGATAGCTCTGGAAATCGCCCGGGCGGTCACCTGTATCGGTGAGGCCGCCTGGGGGTGTACCTGCCGTTCCTGTTCCCTCCACCGTTCTTTAGAACATCCAAATACTCTCATGGTAGGGCCCCGTTATTTTTCCCAGGAGATAACGGCATCTGCTGCGGCGTTTTCCCGGGAGAGTCGGCAGGGGACTCGCTTTCTGGTGACGAGAAGCGTCCGCAAATTGGTGCGCCGTTTTGACCCCCATATCTGGCCGGAGACAAAAGTAAAAAAGGCGATTCCCCTGGCGGAGTCATTGGAAGGTCTTTTGGTGGAATTTGAAGAGTGCGCCGACGCCGCCCTCAACGACGGCGGCGGCACCGACAACAGTCGCAGTTTGGACAAGGCGGAAAGAACGCTGAAAAAAATTCTCAGTGAGTCGATTCGCCTGGAGCAGCTCCTCCCGTATGATCCCGTTCCGGTAGATCTCGTCCGGACACTGGCATCGTGGTCCTATGGTTCATCTTCCGGAGGTCGTCAGGTGGTTATTGTCGAAGAAGCCCATACGCTTCAGGACGGTGCCCGGAATGCCATGCTGAAAATACTGGAAGAACCTCCGGAAAACACCCTGTTTATCCTTACCACCTCCCGTCGGGCGGCGGTAATCCCTACGATTCGGTCTCGGCTACGGACGTATGAGTTACCTCAACGGAGAAGCGAGCATGAGGTTGA